>JAYSWO010000387.1:0-8770 GCA_043717975.1 Ferruginibacter sp.
GATCTTGCACCGCCGCTTTGTTGCTTAAATTCTTGTATTTTTTGTTGTACAATTCCATTGCACTGTTCTTTGTCGAACACTGTTTTTTTATTGCCATACACATCATTCAAAGCCTTAGCTACTAATTGGCTATTGATTGACTTTACACCAGCTTGCTTTAAGCTTTCTCCAATATTTACTCCCAAAGCATAACTAAAACTATCTACTGGATTTTTAAAAGCAGATGCCGCTGTAGTGGCTACTTTAACTGACGGTGAACCTGGTTTTACTGGCAATGTTTTTTGAGCATTTACAGTGCAAATAGCAACAATGCATATTCCACTTAAAATTAATTTCTTCATTTTTGATTTTTTATTTTTTGCAAATATAATGATTGACCTTTAGTTTATCCATAAGCTCTTTTACTGTCCAATATGGGTGCATGACTAATCTGGGCGCCACTCTGTACCTGTTAAGTGTATAAAAACGTCTTCTAAGTTGGCTGACTTTACTTGCTTTGGACGTTCAAAACCTGTTGCTACCAATTCATCTATCATACCATCAGGACTATCAAGTTTAATAATTTTTCCCTCATTCATTATGGCAATTCTATCACATAGTTGCTCGGCTTCATCCATATAATGAGTGGTAATGATAACGGTAGTACCATTATTTCTTATTTCTTTTATTAACTCCCATAAATTGCGACGAGCCTGTGGATCTAAACCTGTAGTTGGTTCATCTAAAAAAACAATTTTTGGATTGTTTATTAAAGTAGTAGCAATTGAAAAACGTTGCTTTTGCCCACCACTTAATTCTTTGCTTTTGTTTTTTGCTTTATCGGCAAGGTTTACTTTTTTTAGAAGATTCATAGCATCTACCTCTCTATTGTACAAACCACTAAAAAGCTGTATCAATTCTATTAAATTTAGATTAGGATAAAAACCCGAGGTTTGCAATTGCACCCCAATTATTTTTTTTATTTCTCCTGGTTCTTTATCTAGATCTAATCCATCTACAAAAACTTTACCCGATGTTTTACTTCTTAGGGTTTCTATTATTTCAAGTGTAGTGCTTTTACCTGCACCATTTGGACCAAGCAAACCAAAAATTTCTCCTTCCATTACATCAAAAGAAATATTTTTTACGGCCTCAAATGCCCCATAATTTTTTACTAGATTTTGTACCGAGATGATATTCTTTTGCATTTGATTTATTTAAATGAATACTTAAATGTTAGAAAACATTTTTACTTAAAACATTTTCTACAAAATAACTTATTATACCTTACATAATTCATATTGTGTAATAAACTAGAAAAATATTGGTAGAATTACTCACTACTCAACTTAGGCATGCGTTGTCTCGATTTATTGAAAACCATATTGCCTTTATCAATACCTTTTCGTAATTCTTTTTGTGCTTCTACTGGCAAAGCATACGTTTCTTTACACTCAATACTACAACAGCCATTCATTTTTTGCTTACACGTTTCACATTGTATGAATAATAAATGGCAGCCATCGTTTAAGCAATTGGTATGGGTATCTGCAGGCGCAGCACATTGATGGCATTTTGCAATAATTTCGTCTGTGATACGCTCTCCTAGCCTATCGTCAAATACAAAGTTTTTTCCATGAAATTTATTTGTCAATGTTTTTTCTTTCACATTATTGGCGTAGTTAATGATACCACCTTCTAAATGATACACATTTTTAAATCCGTTATGCAACATATAGGCACTTGCTTTTTCGCATCGAATACCACCTGTGCAATACATAATAATATTCTTTTCTTTAGCATCTTTTAGCATATCTACAGCCATTGGCAATTGTTGCCTAAAAGTATCACTAGGTATTTCGATGGCTTTTTCAAATCGCCCCACCTCATATTCATAATGATTTCGCATGTCTACAATAATTGTATTCTCATCATTGCTCAATACATTAAACGCTTCCGCATTTACATACTTGCCTTTGTTTGCCATATCAAAAGATGCATCGGTAATACCATCTGCCACAATTTTATCTCGCACTTTAATTTTAAGTACCCAAAAACTTTTTCCACCGGCAGGTCGCATATTTTCTTCTGCTTCATGCTGCAATGCAATGTTAAGTCTCAAGCCTTGCAAACCTTCTGTTTTTTCAACAGCTTCTTTAAATTTTTCCGCATGGCTCTGGGGGAAACTTACTTGCGCATTTATACCCTCGTGTGCTACATATACACGACCAAAAACTTTTAGTGCTTCAAAGTTTTTATACATTTCATCTCTAAATGCTATAGGATTTTCAATAAAAAAATAACGGTAAAATGAAATAGTGATGCGTGGTTCTGTTTCTGCTACCAATAATTTTTTGAGTTCGGCTTGGCTAAGCCGATTGTGTAATACAGGCATTATTTATAAATTTGAATGGATGCTTGCAGGGCAAACCAAATTTTTAAACCGCAAATATAGTTTTTTGAAACTAATTGCGAAAATGCAATAAGCAAATATGGGTGTGAAAATACAACATTGAAGAAGAAAAAAAATAGACATTACTAGCACATAAAGGGATGTAAATAATTGAAGGTAAAGAAAGTAACAATCCTTAAATAATAGGCAACCTAATGAGCATGGCTTCTTTTTTGTGTAAAAACCAACAATCGTTTCATTAATAAAAATGCTAAAAAATATGATCCGCTATACGCCTTTGTTTCTGATTTATCTCCATTTATGATAGGTTTAGATACGCTTCATTACAAGTTAATATTTACTCCCCCATTTCCCCTGCTTACACTACTACCTAGCAAACCGCCAAAGCCAAGTCTTATGCCAGTAGAAATATTATTGTTTCTATCATAGCCTACTACAGCATCTACTCTAATGGTTTTTAAAATATTTTCTAAGCCAGCAAAAATTTCTATATAGTTGTTATCCTTGTTTACAAAAAAAGCATTGCTACCTACCACCATATTCCAATTTAGCTTTCTAAACAAAGGGATTTTATTGGTGAGTAATCCATTTAAGTGATGCTCTACATGCCCAATCATATAAAACCTTTCTGTAGTACTGTTAGCATAGTATGGCGCCAATTGAAAACTGTTTACATACTCACTTGCAGACAAAATTTGGTTACCATTAAAGTGTTGAAAATCTTGTATAAACACTTGCTTATTGTTTAAAAAACCGCCAATACCAAATTTGTATTTTAAGGCACCAGCTATTTTCAAATTTACATCATCAAACACGGTAACTTTCCATTTATCAAAATCAACATCACTGCCCAACAGATTTTTTAATCCTTTGGTATAATTAAAGGTAAATGTTGGATATTTTGAACCTACAGACATTTTAAAATTGGGAAACTGTACATAACGCTGCCCTGGCTTGTAACTAAGCGAAAAGCTAGCTATTGCCGCTTGATGGGGATCAAATTGTTGGGTTAGTTTTTCAAATGGATAATTTGGGGTAATTTTTTCATTTACCCTATTCTTAAAAGTATAATCACTTGTGTTTTCCAATGGTATTCTATCCTCAAAAGTAATACTAGCACCTAACTGCACTCCACTTTCAAATCTTCTACGATATGCCACATTACCAAAATAATTTTCATAGGTTTTCATATAGTTTCTACCATAAAATAATGTACTAATTGTATTACCTAAAACAGAAAAAGGTGTTTCTCTATTAAACTCACTTACCCTTTTGCCACCACTAAATGCAATGGAGTATCTTTTCAATTTTGTTGTAACGCTATCTTGCTCTCGGGTATTTATGATAATGGTAGCAGATGGGTTAAGATGTGTATTTCTAAATCCGTATCGTATTACTGGCTGAAAAATAAGTCCAGTACGACTGTTGCGTTTAAACTTTGCAATACTTGCTTTTAGATTTACGGCCACTCCTTCTGCAGGATTATACTCAACATTAGGCGACAATAAATTTAGCAATGGCTCTATTTGCCAAGAATAGGTATGTGTTTTTGTATTGTGAAAACGAAAAATACCCCTTGTTACAATATCCAAAGGCTTTATTTTACGCTGGCTTTTGTTTACAGAATCTAAGTAACGTTTACTCAATAACGAGTCTTTGTTTGATTTAAAAGTACTGTCTTTCTTTTTATAATCTTGCTCTTCGTCTTTTTCTAATGGTACTGCTCTTGTACTATCCCAATAAGCAATCGATTTTTTATTTACCCCGGTATCGTATTTTATAATAATGTTGTCAAAATATTTTTTGGCAAATGTTGGTTTCACATCATAATCAGAGTAAACAGTTAAAAAGTTACCTCCCATTTTTACCCCAAACTGATTAAAATCAAAATGTATCAATTGGTTCTTCACTCTGCGTATGTTTGCATCTACGGGTACATGAAGTTGGGTAATTTGCAATGTATCTACCAATTCTAATTGCGATGTTTTTGTCAATATCAAATCAAAGCTTTGTATGCTCCACTCATCATCTACAATATTTATAATACCCGAAAACAAGGGCTCGTACTTACGCCTAGGTGTTACACGTATGCTACTAAGTGTGCGACCATTTTCAAAAATGGTACCTAAAAATTTAAATTTATAAAACCCTATAGCACCATCAGCAATGGGCGAAACAAAACCACGTGGATTAAACTTTTCTGTAAATACTTTTACATTGTTGTTATACAAACTTATAAATGCCGGAAAATTAAAGCCAAAGCCATCGCTACCACTTACACGGCTGCTGATTACTTCCATTTTAAATTTATCGGGCTGTGCTATGCTAACTTTTGAAACCGATTCCGATAAATAAATAATCCCTTTGCCCGCAGAGTCCACCCCCATTTCTTTTTTATCGTTGCTTTCTATTTTTTTTCCAAAAACTTTTTTAGGTAGCGACTTTAACTTTATTAAATCTTTGCCATAAATATTACAAGTAAATTGGTTTACTTGTTTCGCATAAAAATTTCTTTTTTTAATGGCATTCCGTATGATTTCATATGCAGGGTCTTCGCCGCCGTTTTTCACTATTACGGCATCCATACTTAGCTTTTGATCGGTCAGTACAAAACTTAATTCTGTTTCTCCATTTACCGTAACTTTTTTTTCTGTTGTTGTAAAGCCTAAATGGTTGCAAACAATTGTATAAGTACCATTGGGTAAATTGAGCGAATATTTTGCCTTATCGTTTGCACTTGCACCCTTTGTTGTACCTTTTATAATTATAGATGCATAAGGCAATAAATCACCTTGCGAATTAAATACTGTACCATAAATTTTTTGAGCTGAAACTGTCTGATAAGAAATAAGAACAAGGCAAAATAAAAGTACTCGCATAAAGATGTTTTAGGTTATACGAATATAGTTGTGAAAATGTTACAGAATGTATAAAATGCTTTTAAATAAAAAAAGTTGGTTTATATAAAAAAAGAAAACTTAATCAACTATATTTTTTTATTTCACCTTCAAACCAGATTAAATAACTTTTTAATTCTGCAATTAAGTAATAAGGTAAATTTAATAAAAAATATATTTTATTGCTTATGGTTTTACAAGTAGTTACTTCTAGCTTTCCGCCATATACTCTTACAGCCATATTGTGGCTTGCAGTATCCATAAATATGTGTAGCGATTTTAATTTGCCTGCAGCACCTGCTTTTACTTCTATGGGTATTATTTTCTCACCATCTATGTATAAATAATCTATCTCTGCAGATGACTCTTTTTTCTCTCTTACCCAAAAATTTGGCTTGTACAAAATGTTTGTTTGATACGCTATCATTTCTTGTCCTACTATTTGCTCTATAATGCTGCCTTTATATACTTTTTCTAAATCTGCGGCTAGCATTATTTCTTTTTGTATGCCTTTAAAATAATTTACCAATCCAATATCTAACAAATGCAGGCGTAGTTTTTTTTTATAATTCCATTCTATAGGCCTTGTTGTAGTAGTTAAAGGATACACAACATGCAGCAGTCTTGCATCTTCCATTAAACTTAATGCCTCTTTTACTTCTTTAGAATTATAATTGGAATTACCAAAGCCCACGTAAGTTATTCGCTGCCCAGCTTGCTCAAATGAATTGCGCATTACATTTCGTATCATTTGTGCTTGCACATTGCTGTTGGCATATTTTTTTACATTTTCCAAATAACCTGCAAGCAAATTTTCATATGTTTTATCAAGTAGCTTTAAGTCTTGATGTTGAATATATTTTTTTATAGCTTCGGGCATTCCACCTATTAAAATATATTTATTGAACAACTGCAACATGCGCTCATGAGCAAAATTGCTAATGGGTATTTGATACAATTGTTCCAATGCCGGTTCATCATTTAATGCCATTAAAAATTCTTCAAAGGATAAAGGGTTTAGCACTAAATTTTCTACCCTGCCCACTGGAATATTTATATCTTTTCTAAAAACAAATTCTAACAAAGAGCCTGCAGCTATTACAAAAATTTCAGGAGTATCTTCATAAAAATAACGGAGTAAATTTAGGGCTTCTGGCACTTCCTGTATCTCATCTATAAATAAAAGTGTTTTCTCTTTTTTGGAGTAAAATTTTTGTTTTACAAAAAATAGTTGCTTTACGAGCTCATCAATTGTAGTATAATTTTCAAAAACATCTTTTTCAGCTTTGCGTTCAAGATTTATGCTTATGTACTGATCAAACTGTGCGGAAAATTTATCTATTTCGGTAGTTTTGCCCACTTGTCTTGCACCACGAAGTATTAGTGGCTTTCTATCTGCTGATAAAGCCCAGTTTTCTAATTACGATATAATTTTGCGTTGAAACACGTATCTAAAAATATGTAATATTTCACAAAGTTAGGGTTTTTTTTACGAATAATTATAGCAAAGTGATGGTTATTTTTATAGTTTTTTATAGCAAAGTGAGGGTTATTCTATAATTAAAAATCAATACTTTAATAATAAAAATAGTGGCTTTTTTGGCTAACAATAGTAGATATTAGCGACTAATCATATTAGCAAACGAAATACTTTAAGCATTCAAATATTATTTTTAAGAAATAAATAGAAATTATTTAGCTACAACAGCTTTCTTCAACAACCGCCCACTCAAACTCCCAAAACCCGCTACCAAACCTCCAATAAAACCGGTGAGTATAAATAGCATTGTAGGATTATCTACTTTTAAAAACAATATCGACATTTTATGTACAAACAAATTACCATTGGCACTACTCATATATACACTCATACCTGCCCATAAAACAAAGAGTGCTATAAAGCCAGATAAAAAAGCCAGCCCTGCTTTTTGCGGTATAGCAAATGCTACCACAAAACCTGCAATAGCAATAACCCACCATGGAAAATATAGGCAAGCTGCAAAACTTAACGCTGCAATTAATATTGTAGATATAAAAAATTTCATTGTGCTTAGTTTAAAAAAATTAGGATTTTAGTTAGAAAAATTCATTGTCCATTTTACTCGACTATCTTTTGTTTCATCTTTGGTCATCATCCACAAACTATAATACTTTCCCGCTACCCACTCATCTACAAAGTTGTCGTAAAATTTACTACCAGGGTTTCCATTTTGCCCACCAGGATACACCCCATAGGCTTCGGTTTTAGCCGTAAGATTCACAATCATTTTCCAACTTGGCCCATGATCATCTTTAGTAGCATTTATCATAGTACCACCACCACCAATGGGCAAATTCATTCTACTAAATGGTGCTAACTTTAATAAGTGGCTGATGCGTGTTCCCTTGTCTTTTGCCCAATCTAATTTTCCTTCTACCTCTATTTTTTTCAATGCTACAACCGCTTCTTTAAAAGATTTTGTTGCCATATCTTCTAAAGTTTCTTTTTGTGTTGTAGATACATCATCAAAAAACTTATACGCTGAATCCTTTAGCGTAGCCTCTATCAACGTACTTTCAAAAGGCATTTGTATTGGCTTTGGTGCATTTACAAATTCATCTTTAAATACATTCTCTTTAAACTTTTTAAACAATTCATCATATACGGTTGCCCCTTTAGAATCCGCATCATTTCTCAAATTCCATGACGATAATAATGTAAAATATTTTTGTTCATCCGCATTAAACGACATCGCATTTATGCGTTTTAAAAAAACTGGCATCATTTCTTGCGCATACAAATTAAAATTTTCTGTTTGCAGTGCCATCATATCTTGTGGCGTTATCTGTTGCATGCCTGCTAGTTTTTTATTAATCAACAATCCTCTCACAATCGGATATTCTCTACCAATGTAATAAGGATACGTTTCATCTACGGGTTTTTGATTGGCACTACTTACAAAACCCCTCTCAGGGTTGTATTGATAAGGCACTTCATTTTGAGGAATAATACCTTGCCACATGTACGAACTATCAACACCAGGCATTACAAAATCACCTTGCCCTTTCCACTTTGCAGGCCAATTGCCTTGCGTACGTATTGCTATATCGCCATCCTTACATGCAAAAACACAGTTTTGTCCGGGTGTAGAAAGGTTGGTAACCGCAGCCGTATAATCGGCATAATTTTTTGCATGGTTCAATAAATTAAACACCATAAAATCATTGCTTGCATCATGCGCTTTCCAACGCACTGCATAACTTTTATTATTTGTTTGCCTACCACCATTAAAATTTTCATCATACATCACAGGCCCAAACACCGTGTATGCAACCGTATCAATAAATGCAGGCTTGCCAGCAATTTTTATTATTTCTTCTTTTAGCTCTGTTTTTTTCCAGGCATTATTAAACCAATATTCATTTCGAGTAATGTCTTTAAATTTTATTTCGTAGTAATCCCTCACATCTCTACCACCATTTGTAAACCCAAAAGCACAGC
>JAYSWO010000388.1:0-8761 GCA_043717975.1 Ferruginibacter sp.
TACGACACCCTTGCAATTGGCTAACGATAAGCACTACAACTCTCGTTCGGGACTTACACCCTAGAGCTAATGGACATGCCTGACACACATAAAAAAGCCGCATCATCACTGCGGCTTTGTTGTTTTATTTTGAAGAATTTTTTTCGAATGCTATTTCATCTATTGACTTCTCCCCGTTGGAAGGAGTGAATTTGACATACTCAGAATTAGTTGCTAAATCAATAATTTTTTCTCCTATTACTTTAAACCTATGGTTAGACAAATAATTTCTATTAAAGTTATAAAATAAATGATTTGATACCACCTGCATTTCAAAACTATTTGATGCAATATCTAAAATACGATATTTTTTTGACACAATGTAATCAGCAACTGACAGGAAAATTATCTTAGGTCTAAATTGAGTAACTACATCATTAAAAGCATTAGTCTCATAATTATACCTTTGGTAATAAATATTGTCAAGTGAGTCTAATATACACAATTTAATTTCATTCGAATGGCCTACGTGATTTAGGTTGTCAAAATTAAAATTTTCGAGACCTTTTATAAACTTATTACTAATAGGAATTTTAATCTTGTTATTAAAAAACATACCTCTATTATTCACTTGCTTAGTTTCGATTATCTTTAATTCAAGACTATCAATTATATCAACCTTAAACGATATGTAATCATTTATTTTTTTTACTGTTCCTTGTGAATAATTTGCAATCGAAGGGTGTGGTGATATTCTAAAATATTTATAGGCTTCAAAAGTATCGTTACTAAGCTTAATAACTTCTACACCATACTCAGTTTTGGCATAATAATATGTATCATATTTAGAAGTGCTTTTCTCACTTGAAAAGAATAGAGGAAGCAATAAGATTAGGCGTAACATTGTTAATTTAATTTTTATGTGTCTTAAAATAAACCTCTTTTTTGGGAGGAGTTGTATTGCTTAAATTTTTACTTGTAAGAGATAAATTATAACCCATCTGTTGATATCCATTATAAACTGCCTCTCTAGAATAAGTTTGACCTATATAGGCCGCAGTTCTGTCAAAAGCTCTATACTCATCATTCATATCATGCAATGAGCTAATTCTGTCTTCTGGTTTATTAAAGTATGTTGTGGGATTCTTGTAATCAAAGTTCGCATTAGGAGTAAATGAGATTTCCCCAATTAAAAAATCATATCCATGTTTTAGTTCATGAATTAAAACATTGTAATTGTTGTTTGTAAACGCCATGACAACAGCTTTGTCGCTAGATGAGTAAGTTGTCACGCCTGAAGCATCATTTCCAAAAGGTTTATCTCCTGAAAACTCTTTTATTCTAAATAACTGCTCGCTTTTTTCCATTGTTCTAATTTCACTTTGAGCAGAGCTCATTTCGGAACGCATGGAATTTACGCCTTTGAGTTCTTTATTTAACGACTTTACTAAATCTTTATCACCTGCTTTCTTTGCATCAGTAATTTGTTGCTTTAAATCTTTACGTTGGGAATTTAACTCGCTTTGTCTTGATGCAATTGTCTTTTTCAAAGCATCGATAATCTTTTGAGATTCTTCATCAAACTCATCCCCCAAAGGGTCATTAAATTTAATAGGGTTGTTACCCATGCTGTTGTAAGGTGTCAAGGCGTAAAAAGCCTCTACTTTAGGGTCTATTTGCCACCAACGACCTATCTGTGGGTCATTTGTTCTATAAAAAGCATCATAGGTATTTATATCAAAATCATTATTCTCTTCAATTCCATTGAACTTATTTTTGTTCACTAATCCACCTGCTGCTTTGGAAGATATCCCACTCATAACTAACCCGAACGGATAATAATGGTCTTCACTAAGCATTGCCCCCCTCGTATGCGTCACCTGTAAATTATCAAAATACACATTTATGTTTGGCGTTTCATTACTTACATACACATACAAGTAACCACTTTTACTAATTGGTAAATCTTGCCTTACATGTTGCTTCACTTGGTTGCTTGGTGCAGTACCATAAAAACTTTCTGCTGGTACTTGTTCCGCTCCACTGCTACTACTCACAAAATTAAATTGCTCGTCAAACAATATCCAATTTAAATATGCTTTTGGTCTTGATGCATCATAAGCTTGCGTACCTAAAAAATTATTTATGTTTGGCGTAAGCACACCACTATTTTGTATTTGTGTTGTGGTAGTTGTTCCATGCGAAGAACTTATTGCACCTCCTACACCTCCTAAAAATCCATTTATTAAATCTCCTAAAATTGGAGTAGTAGGATTATTTATTGGTGCGCCATTTGTTTTATACCAACTGCTTACTTTCACATTAAATTTATCTCCTGCCATTACTTTTAATGTAATGCTTGGGCCTATCTTATTTCCGCTGCCATTTACTTTGGCTACTTTATCATTTGGGGTTGTTGTATTATCTACAGGGTAGCCTTCAGGCTTATCTATTCTTGTTGTATTAAGTCCTGTATAAATACTTTCCTCTGTTGGAGTTTGTGCTACTTCCATTGTTGCTGCTGGGTATGGGTCTACTTTCTGCTCCTCGGTTATAACTACCCGTACATTTCCTAAATGGTCTTTGAGCATATAATCGTACGCAAAGTATGCAGGCTTTAATTCTATAGAAGGAGTTACAGTTGACATTACCGCAGGTATAAATCTTATACGTCCCTCTTCTTGTGGCACAAATTGTAATATGTCGAAATAGTTTGGTGGGTCGTTGGGGTTTACAGGATTGGATACCGTTGTTTTACTTTCATACACCAAACCATTCATATAATTGGTAGTAGTGGTTATTGTTTTGTTTGGCGTGCCATTTTCTAATGTTACTTTACGCAACTTATTACCACCTGCATCGTAGGTATAAGCAATACTTCCTTTGCCCGTAATGTTTATTACAGATGGTAGGTTAAGATAGTTATACGTTATACTGCTTATGGCTTTGTTATTATCTAGGTTAAGATTTCCGTTGGCATCATAAAGGTAATCATCTCCTGTATTAGTACCATCTTTAAAATCGCCTAATTTTGTTGTAAGGTCGTTAAAAGCATCTGTTACTTTTGCTAACTTATTTGTACCTGGTATGTAACTATAACCGAGATTATCTATCTGTGGGCTTGCATTTATTTTTAAGCCCCACTGTTGCATTTGTTTTATGTTGCCATTGTAATCATATGCAAAGTTTGGGTCTGTACCATTATTGCCAATAATTACATTAAAATTAATGGCCGAGTTGGTAGCAAATGTGGTTCCATTATGCTGCGTAAAATCTGCTTTTAATAATCTATTGGAAGCATCATAATCGTAATCATATTTTCTATCTATACCATCGCCTGCGCTGCGCCATATACTGCCTGCAATGTTGCCGTTGTATTGTTTTTTTGTAAAGCTCCCAAAGGCATCTTTTTCATACCCTAATTGCATACCAAAGTATTCATCATTGTTGGCACCATCATTACCTGCGGTTACAAAGTTTTTGTTTACAGAGGTAAGCCACCCTCTTATATTGTATTCGTAAGCTAGTTTTGCTAGTGGTGCTGCTGCTGTAGGTTTTGTACCAAGGTTTTTGTTTACGAGCTGCCCCAGTTTATCATATTTATTTTCGGCAATGGTTTTGTATGCTGCCATAGCTCCACCATTCACCAACGTATTGCTTAGTTTCTTTTCTGTTTTTGTTACACGACCTAGGTCGTCATACGTTAATTGTGATACGATAACCGTTTCTTGTACGGTGCCGCCTGCTTTTTGTTGCTTACTCACCATCACTAGCGGCTGCCCTGCCCATGTGTATTGTGTGGTGGTTATATCTATACCGCCTGTTATGTTCGTGCTTTGGTTTTGTATGGGTCTGCCTTTTTCGTCGTAGAGCGGTATGCTGTATAAGTAAGTATTTGCAGTACCTAGTACTTTTGTACGACTACCTGTTACCATACCTTTTACTTGCTCGCTTTTTGCATTGGCTTGTGCATAAGGCCATGTGGTATTGCTTGCTGGTTGAAAATATGTATCGTATGTAGTATTGTATGTAGCAGATAATGGGTTTGTGTAAAGTGGGTTTGCAAGCCAAGTATAATTATCATAAAAAGTTCTGCTCAGTTCTTCCTTTGTAGAGTACAAATTAAAATCAGGATATGTAGTGCTGCTATACGCTAGCCCATAATGGTAAGCATAATTGGTATAGTTTGTAGGATCTGTTATTAGCCCTGTGCTTATGGGTCTGTTTAGCTCATCGTACTTAGTGTACATCCATTTTTTTTGTGCGGGTGTACGCATGTTTGCATCTTGGGTAAGCACTAGCCTATCTCGTGCATCATATATCATACATACTTCGCCTGCGCCTGGTACTTTCTTTTTTACCATTCTATTTCTTACATCATACTCATACCTAAAACACTGTTCTGCTAAAAGTGTTGCATATGCAGTAGGGTTTGTTGTTGCCAATTGCCAATTGCTACCTGCCAACTGCTTCAAGCCTTCAGGTTGTATTACACAGCGGACATTATTTAAATCGTCATAAATATAATAGGTGCATAAAAAATCGGTATTGTTTACACCTGTGCCATTATCTGTAATATTCCCTATTTGTACTTTTTTTAATATTACTTTTCCTTGTTTGTCTTTAAATTCTATTACTTGTTTTATGTGTTCGTCTATGGTTATGTTTTTATATAATTCTCCTGCAGGGTAATAAGCCGTACTGTTGTATGCTCCAAAGTTTCCTATCACAGGATCGTTGTTTACATTCCATATTCTTACATCGTCTAATGCTGTATTTATAAAATATTTCATCTGCACATTTCTTTGTAGTGCAGGTGTGGCAGTTTCGCTACCTGCCCAACTTGTGCCTGGTGCATAGGTATCAGTAGGTCCTCCGCCTTGGTTTGTGTCCCACGAACCATTCTCATCAATCACCATCTCACCAACCGAGGCATGAATAATTGAAAATTTCTTCCGAAAAGCTGTGGTGTCCCACGAACCATTCTTATTAATCACCATGTCTTGTTAAACTCTAACTAAGTCAGAGAATGAAAGCTGGTAATTGTTAGAGATTTTTATTACTTTTATAACTATAAAATTATTCTTATGTACACAACATATCATTTTAGCAATGTGGCAGAAATAACTACAGACGTTATTGATTCTATAAAAACTGCTTTTAAAGGAAAATCAATAGTGCTTACCGTAGAAGAAGAAAAAGAAAATGATGAAGTACCACAATGGCATCTTCCTATTTTAAAAGAACGCCTACAAAATATAGATAATACAGAATTTGTAGATACAAAAGAATTTTTGAACTCATTTAAACAGTAATAATCTTGTACACATGTAAAACCTCTAAAGATGCACAGGACGATATTTAAAAGGCTTTTGCCTATTACAATGCTATTAGTGAAAAACTAGGTGCCAGCTTTATTGCAGATGTAGAAAAAACTTCCAACAATATTAACAATGCCCCTAACAGACCTAAAAGCAGGTATGAGAATGTTAAAGCTATGAAACTTAAAAAATTTAACTACTTCATTTATTATGTGGTGGATGATGTGGAGCTTATCGTTAAAATATTTGCAGTACTACATGGCTCGCAAGATGCTAAAAATTGGATTACAAGGTTATAAGGTTATTGCATAAAAAAACCTTGCTTTTCTGCCCTTGTTGGAATCCCAAATCTACTAAAAAACTTTGCAGTACTCGGTCATTTTAGTTAAGCGGTCGCCATTGGTATGCAGCAGAGCTAAGGCAGGGCTGCTATACCAACAACACTTGCTCTGACTTTGATTTATAAAATATTTTTTTGCTAACACTACACGAAGTTGTTGGTACGCTTGGCTGCTATTCCTTAGCTGCAAACCAATGGCGGCGCTTCAATACCGAAACGGTGGGATAGGTAGCTGTAGGCATCCGCCAACAGGAGGCGATAATAAAAACGTGAATACATTTGTTTTTTAACCGCACTACTTATTTACCTAAATTGCAAAAAATTAAACATACAGGATGCTTATAAATTTTTATATAAAGTACGGCACCAATCATGGGGAGCAAATAAATATTTTGTACAACCAAGATACAGCAGCTGAGCAAACACAGTTTCACCTGAGCTACCACGATAAAAATCTGTGGCATGGCTCGTTTACCATAGATGATGCTGCTTTTACAAATGGCTTTGCATATGAAGTAGTATTAAAAAAAGGAGACTGGAGCCTCAACCATGAGGTATTGGCAAAGGCTACAATAAATGTGCAAGAATATAAAACGAAAGGGTATAATGCCATTCATGAAAATTTTCCGTTAAAAGATTTTATTGCGTTAAATAGAACCAAACCTTTTCACGAAGTTTTTAAACCCACTACGCATAAAAATATAGCGCCAAGTACTGTTAAAAAAACTACCCATATTTTTGAGATAGAAAGCCCTTTTTTGCAAGACAATGCATTTGCGTGCCTCACTGGTAGTGCAAAAAAAATGAACGCTTTTGATGATAAAAATCCGTTATTATTCAAAAAAGAAAACAACGCAATAAGCAGGATAGCATTAGACCTAAGCGATGAACAATTTCCAATAGCATTTAAAATTGGCATTTACGATACCGATAAAAAGACGATCGTAGAATATGAACCTGGTGTAAATCATATCATACAAGGGCTGGATAAAAATGAAAACATTTCTATACTTCACTTAAACCATGCGTTTACAAATTATGCATGGAAAGCCGCTGGGGTAAATATGCCCGTGTTTAGCATAAGAACCAAGCATGGGTGGGGCACAGGCGAGTTTACCGATTTACATTTATTGGTGGACTATGCAGCCAGTGTGGGTTTAAAGCTAATACAACTCTTACCCATAAATGATACCACAGGTGCTTATACCGATAAAGATTCTTACCCCTACTCTGCCATTACTTCTTTTGGGCTGCACCCTAAATTTTTAAATGTAAATGCCATGGCGCTAGCATCTAAAACAGCCATTACAAAAGAAGAGGCCAACGAAATTGATAGATTAAATGCACTGACCTATTCAGACCACAATGGCGTGTTAGATTTAAAAATTGCGGTACTTAAAAGAATTTTTGAAAAAGAAAAAAATACGTTTACGACCACAAAAGCATGGACAAGTTTTTTTGAAGCACATAACAATTGGCTTATCCCTTTTGCCGCTTTTTGTGTGCTGAGAGATATGTATAAAACACCCGATTTTTCACAATGGGGAGAATATGCAGTATATGATAAAGAAAAGATGGCTGCGTTTTCAAAAGCTGGTAGTACCAATTATGATGCAATCTTATTTTGGTATTATCTACAATTTAACTTGCATGTACAATTAGAAAATGCCATTGCATATGCGCATAAAAAATCGGTTATTCTAAAAGCAGACTTACCCATAGGTGTAGGCAGGCATAGCGCAGATACATGGCAATATACCAACCTATTTGTAATGGGTATGCAAGCGGGCGCACCGCCAGATGCCTTTAGTGGCAGTGGTCAAAACTGGAGTTTTCCTACATACAATTTTAGCGAAATGGCTAAGGATGGATATGCATGGTTTAGAAAAAGAATGCAGCATTTACAAACCTATTTTGATGCCGTAAGAATAGACCATGTACTCGGTATTTTTAGAATATGGAGTATTCCTACCAACCAAGTGGAAGGTACGATGGGTAGGTTTGTACCCGCTATACCTATGAATAGAGATGCATTTAACCATGTGGGTTTGCATTTTGATGAACATAGATTTTGCCGACCTTTTATTACAGAAGATATTTTACGTGATAAATTTGGTACCGATACGGCTCAAGTAAAAGATATTTTCTTTAGCAACGGACAATTTAAAAATGAATACAACGACCAAAGAAAAATAGAAAACTATTTTACCCATAACCCAAATAATATTAGATGGCAACAAGGTTTATTTGATTTGATATGCAACGTACTTTTATTTAAAGATGAGCATGGGTATCATTTTAGAATAAACATGCAGCAAATATCTTCGTACAAATGGCTTTCGGCTCATGAAAAAAGTTTGTTTGATACCTTTTACCACAATTATTTCTTTGAAATGCAAAATAATTTGTGGAAACATGAAGGCGAAATAAAATTGCAAATGATGACTGAAAGTACAGATATGCTTTTGTGTGCAGAAGACTTGGGTATGGTGCCAGACTTTACAGATGAGGTATTGAAAAACCTTGATATATTATCGTTGCAAGTGCAGCAAATGCCCAAGGATAGTGCATCTGCATACTCTGATACTGCAAAAGCAAAATACGAATCTATTGTTATGCCCGCCACGCACGATATGAGCCCCATGCGCTTGTGGTGGGAAGAAAATAGGGCTACAACACAATCATTTTATAATGACATATTACAAGAATACGGTACGGCACCCTATTATTGCGAGCCATGGGTATGCAAAAAAATTGTTGAAAAGCATTTACAATCTCCTGCCATGTGGAGCATATTTTTAATGCAAGATATACTAGCACTTAACGGAGATATACGATTAGAAAACCCTGCCGATGAACGCATAAATGTACCTGCAAATCCCAACCATGTATGGAATTATAGAATGCATATTTGTATAGAAGATTTAATGAAGCAAGAAGCTTTAAATAAAGATTTGAAAGCGATGATTGTTGAGAGTGGAAGATAAAAAATTACATGTATTTTATTAAAAAAGGGTTTCAATAGGGTCTTCCCGTAAATCCCTAATGCACATTCCTATTGATTTTGAGGATAACTAAATATTAAAAAAGCCTCACTATGGCACAAAATGTGCTCAAAGTG
>JAYSWO010000389.1:0-8744 GCA_043717975.1 Ferruginibacter sp.
GTGCATCGCAATTTTTTTCTCGTTCTAATTTTATTTTATTGCCCAGCATTTGTACAAATGGGTTAAAGAAATACAGTATTTCCATACCCAACAATAACCAGTTAAGTAAATAATCTTTGCTTTTTATATGCGCCAACTCGTGCAAAATAATGGTTTCTACTTCTTGCAAGCTAATGGCATTTACAAGGCTAAAAGGCAGTAGTATCATGGGTTTTAAAAACCCAAATGTAATAGGTGATTCTATATTTTTACAATGCCAAACCGTTACTTTTCTTTTTATACCAAGTTGGAATGCTTTAATTTCTGTAAATATTTTTAATTCTCCAGAAGCTTTTATTAAACTTTTACGATAGTTTTTTATAAACATATTCCACTGAAAAATAACAGACAATAACTTATATAGCACAACGATACAGTACAAACTGAATATGATATTGACATAGTTATTTAACCAACTTAATGAAAACAAATTTGTAATAGTGGGTACTGAAAAAACCGTTTGGGTAAAGTAAATAAAGAAAGTAAAAATGGAAATAAATACTTGAGATGTAAGCAAGCTGTATAAAATATTTCGCCTTTGCAATGGATGCATGTTAGTAGCAAGCTTTTGCACACACACATATACAAGCGTCAGAAAACCAGCTTGCCATATACTATGCAGAAGCATGCCAATAAATGAGTAAAAAAAACTCATGGCTGTTTATTTTTTTTCTTTTAAAGTTGCTATCAGTTCTTCTATTTTTGTCAATTCCTCTTTAGATGTTTTGTTGCCACCCAATGCTTGCATAACCATGCTGGCAGATGACCCGGCAAATAAATTGGTAATTATTTTATTTACAATTTGCCTTTGCGTTTTTTCTTTGTCTATAGCAGGGGTGTAAATATGCGTTTTGCTTTGGGTATTTCTGGTAACCAAACCTTTTTCATGCATTATCTGCATAAGCTTAAGCGTAGTAGTGTAGCCGGCCTCTTTTGTCTTCGTTAATTCTTCATGCACAGTACGTACGGTGGCATTTTCGTTTGCCCATAATACCGCTAATATTTCCAATTCGCTCTCCGTTGGCTTTATTTGTTTTATTTTTTCCATCGTTACGATTTAATTCGTATATCAATATTACGATTTTATTCGTAATTGGGAAAATATTTTTTTTTACGTAATTGTAAAAGTTTTGCACATAAAAAAAACTCAATCATTTCTTTGTAAATAACAAAGGCATGATTGAGCGTTGTATTTTATTAAACTTTATTTACAACCTACCCATTGTCTATTTTCTTTTTGAAAAAACCACCAAATGCCGTTTGAATAACTAAAATTAAAATTTAATTCTAATGTAATGGATTCGGGAATGCTAAATGCTACGTTGGTAAGAAAGCCTGTTTTTTTGTTGTACAATTCAATGGCACGATCTGCAACATTTAATACCGCCAATTCTGCTTTTGGTATATTGGTATATTGTACAGAAAGATTTCTTTCATCCCACTTAGCAGTAGATTCAGTATCTGTTAATTCATCAGATTCTTTTTTTGTTTTACAACCTACGTATAAAAAAGTAAGTGACCCCAAAGGCTTAAATGTTTTTGCATCGTATTTTTCTACATAATGCGATGGGCTAAAATATGCTACATTATTACCAGGCGTATAATAAAAACCTACAGACTGTCCATCTGGTTGATGCATGCCTTCCAAATCTATCATTTTACTTTTTATTTTACCATCTTTTTCAAGCTCAATATGCCCTACACCATTAGAGTCGTAAGTATTAAATTGCAATAACTTACTTATAGGATTAAACCAAATACCTCTAAAATCGTAATCTGCTTGCATATCATCTTGTAAAATTTTTCCTTTTTCATCGAAAACCCCCATTGGGTAAATGGCATTGCCAGCCATGCTACAGTAATACTTTTTTGTAATTGGATGCCATGCTACTGCAGCACTATTACTACCATCTCCTTCGGGCATTTGAAGCACAATAACTTGTTTTAAAACTTTTTGTGCTTTAGTAGGCAAAACGCCTGCAAGCATAAGCGATATTAAAATGGCAAAATTTATTTGTTTCATGTGTTTTGGTTTTATAGTCAAAGCTAAACACAATAAGCTGTTCTAAAAATACCCAATTCAGGGTATTTTTAGAACACGATGCTAAAAGGTATTTTGATTTACATTATATTTATAAAATGGAATTAGGGCTTCGTCTTATACACAATAATCGGCTTTTGTTCAGTCTCCTTAGCTGTTCCGTATGTGTATGTATGCGTATGCCCCAAGGAGGTACGCATATATGTGCATACATCGCTACGTCCACCGCATTGAGTTTTGTACATGTATGTCGGGAGTCCATTATCTGTATTTTCTCCACCATCCAATACTAAAATGTCTTTATTTGCTAGCCAATAACTTTTCTATTCTACTTTTAATCCCGCATCTTTGTAATAAGAATTTTAAAGCATGATAAAACTCTCCTACAAAAAAATAAATCTCCCATTTAAATATCCTTTTACGATCTCCAAAGGCACAAAAACCCATCAGCCATCATTAATAGTGCGATTGGAATATTTTGGCAAAATAGGCTATGGCGAAGCACCTGCCATAACCTACTATGATATTACCGTAGAAAAAATGATAGAAGATATAGAAGCCAAGAAAGCATTTATAGAAAAGTTTTCATTGAGCGATCCTGAACGATACTGGCATTACCTACACCATCTGTTTCCAAACAATCCTTTTTTGGTATGCGCATTGGATATGGCCGCTTGGGATATTTATGGCAAAATGAAAAAGAAACCATTGTACGAATTATGGCAACTAGATACTACAAAAGCACCTATTACAGATTATACCATTGGCATAGATACTGCCGAAATGATGGTAAAAAAAATGACAGAAAAACCTTGGCCACTGTACAAAATAAAAGTTGGTTTTGACGGAGATGTAGAAATAATTGAAACATTGCGAAAACATAGCGATGCACCTTTTTGTGTAGATGCCAATGGAGGGTGGACGCTAGAGCAAGCACTGCATAAAATTCCACTATTAAAAAACCTAGGCGTTATTTTTGTAGAGCAGCCACTAGCAAAAGATGATTGGGAAGGTATGAAAAAATTATATACAGCAACTCCATTGCCATTATTTGCTGATGAAGCTTGCGTAAAAGAGAGCGATGTAGAAAAATGTGTCCATCATTTTCATGGGATAAATATAAAATTGACAAAGTGCAGTGGCATTACACCGGCTCGTAGAATGATAACGAGAGCAAGAGAATTACAATTGCAAGTAATGGTAGGTTGTATGAACGAGAGTACAGTAGGCTCTGCTGCCATGGCTCATTTGGCGCCAATGCTAGATTATTTGGATATGGATGGACCGCTTTTATTGGCAGAAGATTTTGCTACAGGTGTAGCGTATGATAATGGGAAAATTATGTATAATACAAATGCAGGGTTGGGAATTGAAATTAATGAATGGTAAACTGATACTAATTTTCTTTAATTTTAATAGTAATAGTAATACTTAATAAAACTAGTCACTAAAAGATGAAGCTGGATCGTTTTAAAAAGAATAAAGAAAAAATCAAACGTGTTGCACATATTTCTGCGGGTTTGGTAATTCTTATTCATGCCTACGAAAAATACGAAAGTCATCACGGTTCATATTTGTTTTTTGGCATCTTCGGTATACTTTTTTTTAGTAGCATTTTTTCATCATCAACTAGCGCAAAAATATCCTTGGATTGACGCTGTTTTTTTGATTGTCGAAGCCATTTTATCATTAATAGTTTCCTATGAGTTTTTTCATTTTGGCAAAAAAGCATTGCCTTTTGTTTTTTTATTTTTGGCTTTCTTTCAATTTTTTATGGCTTACAAACTTGGAAAAAAAGGAATAAAAGATCATCATCTAAACCATTAAATATGTATTATGGAAAAAAAGCGAAAAGTTATTTTGGCAGTATTGCTTATTATAGCCATTGGAAATTATAGCAGGCTATCTGGCAGCGAAAATATCAGAACAATACAATTCCTTTCCATATTTGTTATGGGTGCCTTGTCTGCACTTTTAATAAACGAATTCTTTACATTGTTTAAAGCAAAAAGAGATTAATTTCAATTACTATTGTGTTTTTAAAATAGCTTATGCAGAAATACTTATTCATAGATAGAGATGGAACATTAATTGAAAGCCCCCCATCTCCAGAGCAAATAGATAGTATCGATAAACTTCGTTTTTATCCAAATGTAATTACCTGGTTGGGTAAAATAGCTAGGGAGTTGCCTTTTAAATTAGTAATGGTAACCAATCAAAATGGTTTAGGCACTCGTGAGTATCCAATGGAAACGTTTTTACCTGCGCAAAATTTCATGTTGGAAGTTTTGAAAAATGAAGGAATTGTATTTACAGATATAATTATAGATGATTCCCATACAGACGAGAATTCTCCTTTGCGCAAGCCACGCATTGGGCGCATGCATGCATACATGAATAACCCCGAGGTAGATATGCTACACTCTTTTGTAATTGGAGATAGGTATACAGATGTGCAATTTGCCAAAAATTTAGGATGTAAAGGTATTTTGTTACACCCCGAAAACCAACGTGGGCTTGTGGACTTAACAGATTCTGTAGATGATCTAAAAACCAATTGGACGGCTTTGGCTAGCCCAAGTTGGAAAGCGGTGTATGAATATTTGAGAAATACTTAATGATATTTCTTTTTATGATACAACCATTAAGAAAAAAATAACTTAAAAGATGACTCCCGAAAGAAACGAACGAATACACAATGTACTGGCCAAACGCCAAACAGGGCTTACGGTAGTGCTAGAAAATGTAAATGACCCACACAATATTTCGGCAGTAATGCGCACATGCGATGCGGTGGGTATACAAGATATTTATATTTTAAACACTAAGATTGGCGCACACGAAATGTGGAGTGCAAAAGCTAGCAGTAGCGCTATGAACTGGCTTACAATACACCAGTTTACCAATTTAGAAGAATGTATTGCTGCACTAAGAAAAAAATTTGATAAAATTTTTACTACGCATTTAAGTACAGATGCCGTAGGTTTATACGAATTAAATTTTTTAGAAAATGTAGCACTCGTTTTTGGTAATGAACATGATGGTTGTAGTAATGAAATTATAGCTTTGGCAGATGGTAATTTTATTATTCCTCAAGTGGGCATGATAAAGTCGTTGAATATTTCGGTAGCTTGTGCAGTAAGCGTATATGAGGCTTTTAGGCAAAAAAATGCTGCTGGGCATTATGATAAAATACAACTAGATGTTGAAGTGGTAAATGGATTGATGGAAAAATGGGACAAACCAAAGTTTGAAAAGAGATTGGAGGCAAAGGAGCAAAGGAAAGCAAGACATGAAGCGCAAAAACGACCCCTAAATCCCTCGCAGGAGGACTTTTAGTTTTTTAAAATGCCAATAAATTTTTCGTATAACAAGTTATAAAAAGATTATGTTGAAAGAGATTTTTATACAATTGGCTAGTAAATTTTGTGATGATGCTCAGGTTATAAAAGAATGCTGGATAGAAATAGAAACCAATTATTGCAACAAGAAAAGATATTATCATACACTTGCACATTTAGAAAATTTGTGGAATCAATTAGAAAATATAAAGGAAAATATAAAGGACTGGGATACGATTTTGTTTACCTTGTTTTATCACGATATAATTTATAGTGCGCTTAAAAATGATAATGAAGAACGGAGTGCACTGCTTTCAGAAAAGCGGATGATACAACTTGGTGTAAATACCGATAAAATTGAAACTTGTAAAAAACAAATTATAGCAACCAAACAACATTTACTAAGTAAGGATAATGATACCAATTATTTTACTGATGCAGACTTGTCTATTTTGGGAGAGAATTGGGAGAGCTATTTTAAATATTTGAATGCTGTAAGAAAAGAATATTCTATTTTCCCTAATTTAATTTATAATCCTGGTAGGAAAAAGGTATTGAATCATTTTTTGGGTATGGATAAAATTTATAAAACCAATTACTTTTATGAGAAATTTGAAATGCAAGCAAAATTGAATATGCAGAAAGAAATCAGTTTACTTTAAAAACACAAACAACTTTTTATGAATAAATTATTACCACTACTATTTTTATTTGTTAGCACAACTGCCATGGCACAAACAAAAAAAACACTTACGCATAGCGTGTACGATGGTTGGAAATCCATTGGAGAAAGAGCTATAAGCAACGATGGTAAATATGCCGTGTATGCTATAAACCCACAAGAAGGTGATGGTAAGTTAGTAATAAACGATTTGCAATCAGGTAAAAAACAAGAGGCGGAAAGAGGCTACGGCGCTATTTTTTCTCAAGATAATAGATATGTTTTTTACAAAATAAAAGCTCGTTTTGCAGAAACAAGACAAGCCAAAATAAAGAAGAAAAAGGCAGATGAAATGCCAAAAGATTCTTTTGCGATTTTGCTATTGGGTACCGATAGTATTTTAAAAATGCCTTTGGTGAAATCTTTTAAAACGCCAGAAAAAGGTAGTGGTTGGTTGGCTTATTTGGCTGAAAAACCCTTGCCAGATAGCGCTAAGAAAAAACCTGCGGTAGATTCTATAAAAATGAAAATAGATGGGTTGGTAAAAATTGCCGATTCGTTGATAAGGAAATCATTAGACTCTGTAAAAGGAAAAATAGAAAAACAAGCATTAATAAATGCAGCGCAAAAAGCAGTAAATGAAATTTACAAAAATGCAGATGCCATAGCCAATTTTGACGCTGAAGGTGATGAAGCGGGCGGCGATAAAACTCAAGAAGGAACCGAGCTTACGATAAAAAACCTGGCATCGGGAAAAAACAAACAAATAAAATTGGTAAGTGACTATTTGTTTGATAAGAAGGGAACAAAATTGCTGATAAAAACTACCAAGAATGCAAAAGATACGACTAGTAAAGCTTTTGTGTTGTTGTACGATTTGCAAAATAACAAACTAGATACGATAATGAGGGGCTTTGGCGACGCCAAGAATTTTGCTTTTGATGAAGAAGGAACACAGTTGAGTTTTTTGGCAGAAAGAGATAGTGCCACAAAAGCATTGCAAAAATTTTATAAACTTTGGTATCACACAAAAGGAAGAGATACTGCCACGATATTGGCACATAAAAATAGTAATGGATTACCAAAAGGTTTTACTGTAAGCGAAAATGGCGAATTGAAATTTAGTAAAGATGGTAAGAAATTATTTTTCGGTACAGCACCTATTGTAGCTGCTAAAGATACCAATTTGGTTGATTTTGAATTGGCAAGATTAGATGTATGGAATTATAAAGACGATTATTTGCAACCACAACAATTAAAAGATTTATCCAAAGAATTGAAACGGAGTTTTGCTGCAGTAATAAATCCCACCGATGGTAAATTGGTACAATTGGGTAGCGATAGTACAGAAAATATTGGTTTGGTAAATGAAGGAAATGCCGAGTATGCATTGGCACAAAGTAGCAAAGGCAATAGAGTGGCTTTGCAATGGAATACCATTGAGGCGGTAACAGCCTATTTAATTAACACAACGGATGGAAGTAGAAAATTAGTTTTAAAAAATGCTTTGGTAAGGTTTCGTTCATCGCCAATGGGGAAATATGTTTTTTGGTATGATGAGGCTAAGAAAAATTATTTTACTTATGAAGTAGCAACAGGTATTACAAAAAATGTAACGGATAAAATTAAAGTGCCATTGTATGATACAGAAAATGATGTGCCTGATAACCCAAATGCAGCGGGCTTTACAGGGTGGATGGCTGATGATAAATACATGTTGGTAAACGATGAGTTTGATATTTGGAAAGTAGATCCTAGCGGGAATGAGTTGCCTAAAAATGTAACCAATGGATATGGTAGGTTGCATAAACACAACTTTACTTATATCAATACCGATGTGGAGAAAAGATTTATAGAGCCAAATGAAAAAATACTTTTGCGAAGTTTTAATAAAACAAATAAAAGCGGTGGTTTTGCAAAGATAAATGTTAATGAAAGTGCTATTCCTGCTTTTTTAGTTGATGAAAAATATTCTTTTTCTAATCCAATAAAAGCAAAAGATGCGAATGTGTACCTTTTTAGTAAAGCCAATATTAGTTCATCAGAATTGTTTTCTTCTACAGATTTAAAAGATATGCAACAACTTACCAATGTAGCCGACCAACAAAAAGACTACAACTGGTTAAGTGCTGAATTGGTAAAATGGAAAATGTTTGATGGTAAAATGAGTGAAGGTATTTTGTACAAGCCTGAAAACTTTGACCCCACAAAAAAGTACCCTATAATATTTTATTTTTATGAGCGCAATGCAGATGGGTTGTATAGTTACAAACAACCTGCACCAAGTGCAAGCACTGTAAATATTCCTTATTTTACAAGCAATGGATACTTGGTTTTTGACCCCAATATTTATTACAAAACAGGAGAGCCGGGGCAGAGTGCATACAATAGTGTAGTGAGTGCTGCAAAAATGCTGAGCAAAATGCCTTGGGTAGATAGCACTCGTATGGCCATACAAGGGCAAAGCTGGGGTGGCTATCAGGTAGCGTATTTGGTAACTCGTACCAATATTTTTCGTGCAGCTGGGGCAGGCGCACCCGTAAGCAATATGACCAGTGCATACGGAGGCATACGCTGGGGTACTGGGCTCAACAGGCAATTTCAATATGAAAAAACGCAGAGTAGAATAGGTGCTACACTTTGGCAAAGGCCTGATTTGTAT
>JAYSWO010000390.1:0-23656 GCA_043717975.1 Ferruginibacter sp.
TCCATTTTGTTAATGGCAAAAATCATAGGCACATTCGCAGCCTGGGCATGCGATATAGCTTCCTTGGTTTGCGGCATTACTGCATCATCTGCTGCCACCACAATCACCGCAATATCTGTAACCTTGGCACCACGAGCACGCATGGCCGTAAAGGCCTCATGCCCTGGTGTATCCAAGAAAGTAATTGCTCTACCATTAGGTAATGTTACTTCGTAAGCGCCAATGTGCTGTGTAATACCACCGGCCTCGCCTGCAATAACGTTGGTGTTGCGAATATAATCGAGTAAGGAAGTTTTACCATGATCTACGTGACCCATAATGGTTACGATTGGTGCCCTTGGTTTTAAATCTTCTTCACTGTCTTCTTCAATATCCATATCCAGGTCTCCGGCATCTTCAACCCCTATAAATTCTACCTCAAAATTAAATTCGCTGGCAACCAGTTCTATCACATCAGCTTCTAAACGTTGGTTAATGGAAACCATTATACCCAAGTTCATACACTTGCTTATGATATCTGCAAAACTCACATCCATCATACCTGCTAACTCACTTACAGAAATAAATTCTGTTACTTGTAGTTTGTTTCCTTCTTCTGGTCTGTTACTTTGCGCTTCGTTAAATAATTCTCTTTTTTCTTTTCTATATTTTGCCTTAGAACTTTTTCCACGTCCGCCTGCACCTGCAAGTTTTGCTTGTGTTTGCTTTAGTTTTTCTTGAATTTCTTTGGCATCTATTATTTTATCTTCTCTACGTGGGGCAGCTGCACCACCTTGGCCAGGGCGTTGGAAACGATTTCCGCCACCACCTTGTTGAGGCCCACGTGCACCGCCACCTTGTTGTGACCCACGTGCGCCACCTTGCCCGCCTCTGTTTGCTCCACCATCACCAATAATTGGTCTTGGACCACGATTTTCTGTTGGAGCAGCATTAGGAACGCCTGGTGCACCAGGTTTTTTCTGCATTGGAATGCGCTTGCGTTTATGTGCATCATCCCTTTTAGGCCTTGTATCATTATCTACAGGTAGCTGTATTTTCCCTAAAATCTTAGGGCCTGTTAATCTTTCAGAAAAAATATTTTCTATAATTGGAGCTGTATCCTTCGCTATCTCTGGTGTTTGAACTATCTCTTTTTTAGGTTCTACTACAGGAATTACTTTCTCAACCACTTTTGGTTCCTCTTTTTTCTTTGCAATAGGAGCAGCAGTTGGTTCTTCTTTCTTTTTTACAGCTTTTTTAGGTCGGGTGGAAGAATCAATGGTACTAAGATCTATTTTATCTAATATTTTTGGTCCTTCAAGTTCAGGAGCATCAATTTTTGTAACACCCGTATTACTTGTAGTAGTTTCTGTTGTAAAAGGCTTTTCTACGGCCACTATGGTTTTTTCTTCAATTACCACTACATGCTCAGGGGCTATAACTTGTACCACTTCAGGTTTTTTTTCTACCTCAATTGGCTTTGGCTCTTCTTTCGGTTCTTCTTTTACTACTTCTTTTGGTTTTTCATCCTTCTTTTTAAAAGATAAATCTTGTTCATCTTTTTTCTTTTTAGGATCTCCAGATACCGCTTTTACCAATTCTACTTTATCTGCTTTTTCCTTGGCTGTTTTATCTCCTTGATATTCTCCTTGCAACACACGATACATTTCATCGCTGAGTTTAGAGGTAGGCTTGAGATCATCGCTGCCGCTTAAATTTTTTGACACAAGAAAGTCTATCAAGGTGTTTGCACCTATGTTAAACTCTTTGGCGGCTGCCATCAGCCTTGGTGTATTTAATTCTGACATTCTTAGTTTTTACTGCTTCGCTATTTTTGATGAAGCATAATTTTGTTTAAATTTTTGTCAAGTCATAAGCGTGGTTTTATTCTTTTTCAAATTCATCGCTTAAAACTTTTTTCACATCTGCTATTGTTTCTTTCTCTAAATCAGTCCTTCTTTCTATTTCCTCATCGGTAAGTGCTAGTACAGAGCGAGCGGTATCACAACCCACTTTTTTCAATATTTCAATTACCCATGGTTCTATCTCATCGCTAAATTCTTCTAAGTCAATATCAAAGTCATCTTCCTCGCCTTCACTATCACGGAACACATCAATATTGTAACCAGTAAGTTCACAAGCCAATTTAATATTTACCCCACGACGACCAATGGCAAGCGATACCTGATCTGCTTTTAAATATACTTTTGCATGCATTCTTTCATTATCCAAATCCATGCTGGTAATTTTAGCAGGCGTAAGTGAACGCTGAATAAGCAATTGTGTATTGGCTGTCCAATTAATAACGTCTATATTTTCATTTTTCAATTCACGTACAATGCCATGAATACGGCTACCTTTCATACCCACACAAGCGCCAACAGGATCTATACGATCGTCAAAGCTCTCTACTGCTACTTTTGCACGCTCACCTGGGTCACGCACAATCTTCTTTACAACAATGAGGCCATCAAATATTTCTGGCACTTCTATTTCTAATAATTTTTCTAAGAATAATGGACTTGTACGAGAAAGAATGATAATAGCTTGGCTATTTTTTAATTCTACTTTTTTTACAACAGCACGTACTGTTTCGCCTTTTTTAAAATAGTCTGCTGCTATTTGTTCAGATTTAGGTAGCAACATTTCATTGCCATCTTCATCTAAAATAAGCACTTCTTTTTTCCAAACCTGATAAACTTCTCCACTTACGATTTCTCCAACACGCTCTTCGTATTTTTTTATGAGAATATTTTTCTTTAAATCGCCAATACGGGCTGCTAAAGTTTGCTTACCGGCCAATATAGCTCTACGGCCAAATTCTTTTTGGATATCTACTTCTTCATATAATTCTTCGCCAACGGTATAATCTGGCTCTATAAGAATGGCATTTTTTAATTCAATTTCTGTAAGGGTGTTGTACAGATCATCGTCATCTACGATGGTACGACGACGGAAGATTTCCAAATCACCCTTTTGGTCATTTACAATCACATCAAAATTATCATCGCTACCGTATTTTTTACGAATCAATGTTTTAAATACATCTTCCATCACTTTCATAAGCGTGGGGCGATCAATATTTTCTGCTTCTTTAAATTCCTGAAAAGAGTCTATTAAATTAATACTTGCCATAATCCTTGTCTGCTAAATGTACTTGCCCCGCAGGCCTGGGGTTTTGTTGTAATTGTTATTAAAATTTTATTTGTACTACGGTTTGTTTTATATCTGTAAAAGGTATGGAAAGCTTTGTCGTTACCGCTTTCTTGCCCTTGCCTTCTGTAAATTCTATTTCTATTGCTTCTTCTGTTGCTGCTAATAAAGTCCCTTCTTTTTTTGTATCGTCTTGCAGGGTTACTTCTACCGCTCGTCCAATATTTTTTACATATTGTCTAAGCAATTTTAGCGGCTCTTCAATGCCGGGGCTAGATACTTCTAGTGAAAAATCACCCTCAGGATACACGCCCATTTCTTCCAACTGCTTGTACAAAGCTCGGTTTATTTTAATGCATTTCTCTATACCCAAACCGCTATCTGCATCTAAATATATTTTGAAATTATTGATTGGTTTTACCTTCATTTCCACCAAAAAAATATCATCATACAGCTTAGAAAGCAATATTTTTTTTACAATTTCTATGTTTGCTTCTGTACTCATATTGGTTGATAAAAGAAGAAGGGAACCATTGGTCCCCTTCCTTTCTGCTTCATTATCTGGTGCAAATGTACACAATGCTTTTCTTATTGCCAAAACTTATAGGGTTTCCACTTATAAAATTTAACAGGAGGATATTGTGCTGGGCAATAACTTTGTGTAACCAAAATAGCTAATTAGATAGCTTAATGGCTGATTGCCCAAATGAACGGGTAAAAAAAGAAACAAATGAATATATTTAGATTAATAGGAGAATTGTTTGTTATATATATCTTATACAAAGTTATTTTTGATTTTATAATACCTGTTTATAAAACAACCAAGCAGGTAAAAACGAAAATGAACGACTTGCATAGCCGTATGCAGGAACAACAGCACACAAAATCTCCTCAAGCTACACAGGAACCTACTAAAAAACCCACCTCTGTTTCCAAGGATGATTATATTGATTATGAGGAAGTGAAGTAATCAATACCTTATTGTTATATTATTGATTGCGTTAGCATTACAAAAAATTGAGTCTCCATAATTTGTGGGAGGAATTCCATTACTATAATACTTTCTACCATTAATTTTAGTCCATAAGTTTGCTCCCGTATGCACGTTTATAGTACTGTCAGGCATAGTTAGCGAAAATAATTTCATGTAATCTGCTTGATTTGTAGGTTGAATATTTACTCCATTAATATCATCTCTAAAAACGTAATCAGCAACATAATAATCAAATATATCTGCCGAATCTCTTTTAAATTTTATACTTAGTTTGGTTTTTTTGTATTTTGTTAATACAATATTTAAAAAGCGCTCCTCGTACTTTGAAAACGAAACTTGATTTCCTAAAAGATAGGTATCGTTTGCGTTTGCATAAACATCTAATGTATAATGATGATTTTCATCAAATATACCTGCATCAACAATTATTTCAAAATTAAATCTACCTAAATCATCCGTTGTTGTTATGGCAAAAGTTTCGACTGGCTCTCCAAAACAATAAAAACAAGTGCTTTTCCATTGGTAAAAATGAGCTTTAACTTCTGTGTTTTTTATACCCTCATTTGAAGACACATCAAATACTTTTCCACTCAAAATCACCGTTTTGCACGAGCCTGTACAAGCACGAGGATCTAAGTTTTCTTTTTTACAAGAAAAAAATATAATGCTCAATAAAAATATTGTGTTTGAAATTGATTTTACGTTTTGCATTATCTAAAATTTAGTTCTATAAAATTAAACTTAATAATACAAAAAACTTGTTGACAAAAGTCAATAAATAAAGAACACCCCCTTAAACTAATAAATACTTTAAAACTTTATTTTGGCTATACAACAGCGAAGGATTATATTTGAAAATATACATATCTTTAAAAAAATAAAGCTTCATGAAAGAAGTAAGAATAATTCCTATTAGAAAAACAATAGCCATGGTAGCCCATGATAATAAAAAAGCTGACTTAGTAGAATGGGCTATTTTTAATAAAGCTTATTTAAACAAACACGAACTTATAGCCACGGGTACCACAGGTAAAATATTGGAAGCCGAGTTAGATAGACCAGTAAAGAAAATGCTGAGTGGCCCACTTGGCGGCGACCAACAAATTGGCGCCATGATAGCCGAAGGAAAAATAGATATGCTTATCTTTTTTTGGGACCCTATGGAAGCGCAGCCACACGATAGTGATGTAAAAGCATTACTAAGACTTGCCGTAGCTTGGAATATCTTAATGGCTTGCGACAGAGCCACCGCAGATTTTATTGTTACTTCTCCCCTTATGCAAGATGTGTATGAAACACAAATACCTGATTATAGTGGGTATTTAAGGAGGAAAGTGGTAGTATAAATTAATAAAAAAAATATTGCAACACAGTAGAATTAATACATTTATTTTCAAGCCAATCTATATTTTCTGTACATTACCATTCCCTAATAAAAAGAGCATTAGGTTATTATAAAGATGAAAATAAATCTCCATGCCAAAATATACCTAAGTATAATCTTACTTTTTTTTAATAATCTATCTTTTTGCCAACTGCCTTATCAATTACAAGATGGCAGAGATCATAAATATTGTCAGCCTTGCATTCAAATAATTCGAAGCATGCCAAAAGAAGTTTTGTTTGGTGTAAATGTAAATACCAAAGGAGATGTATTTTTTTCGATAAGTAATAAGGAATGGTTTGATAAGATTTTTAAAAATAAATCGTATGGGATTAGTATAGACATTGTGTCTAAGGACAGGTATAATTGTAACAACAAAACAACTGTTTTATCTGAAATGCCTCGTGGTGCTTTATTACAACCTATGTATAGGGACGATATGCTTAATGCAGAAGAAGAGGGATACCAAAATGCAATAGTAATGAAGGTTGGAAAGCTACCAACCAAATTAATGGGAAAAAAGATAGAAGGGAATATTGCCATACTGAATGGAACTTACATTTGTTATTACACAAATTTTTTGAATATCGATAGGTCTGTTTGGCAACTGTTGCCAATGGGTTTATTTACAGATTCTTTGTTGAGTAACAACAATAACACTGAAGGTAACGGAAAGAAAGATTTTTTCACATATTCTAAAAAAGTAGAAATTAAAATCCCTTTTGAAAAAGCCAGCGCTACATTTAATGGTATTTATTTAAAAGAATTATATGATTCACTTGAGTTATCAAAATACAAAATTAGAAAAGCTGAAATAAGAACATATTCTTCTATTGAAGGGCCAGAACAAACGAACTATCTTTTAATGAAACGAAGGGCGGATACTATTATAAAAGCATTAAAAAATTATGAACCATCTCTTACTCGAATAAAGGTATTATCAGCAGAAAATTGGATAGATTTTTTTACGGATGTTGAAACAACAAACCATGCCGAATTGTTGGATTTGTCTAAAACAGACATAAAACAAAAGCTAACGGATAAAACGATAGCAGAAAATTTAGAGCCCGTTTTGTCCAAACACAGAAAAGCATTTGTAACCGTTTATTTAGAATCAAAAACGGAGGTTTCGAAAATAAATAATGATGCATTGCTAACAAATTTTAATGAAGCTATACAGAAAGATGATATACAACAAGCACAAAAAATACAGAAAGAAATTGTTGAAAGAATCATGGATAATAAAATGCCATTTACTTACATGAATGAATTAGAAGTGCCAGAAACGAAAGCTTATGTATCATTATTAAGCGATAGAGAAACGTATAAATATTTATTAAAAGCTACTGATGAGTACGAAGCACTAAAAAGTTTTCAGGTATTAAAAAAACTAGATCCAAACAATGGTAGAATAAACTATAACATTTGTGCCTTACAATTTTTTATGTGGCAATTTGGGAATGATTCCATGAGTCGTCAATTGCTATTACCAGAAATAAACAAATTAGAAGGCCAAGGAATACATAAAACACTTGTGAAAAGAATGCTCATTAATTATCAAATATTAAAGAGTGAAGAAAATATGCAAAAAAGCAATTATGCAGGTAAAGATAGTGCTGTAAATATTATTCGTGCCATTTATCGTGATGCAAGTTGGAGTGACGAAGACATTTACTCTATTGCGAAATACTATGCATATTATGCGCACTATGAATGGGCCTTAGAAATAACAGCACCAAGAATTGATAAACTAGATGTAAGCGAAGATTTGGTTTTTTATTATGTAAATCTTTTATTTTTTAATCCTTCAAATTTTGATGACGGTGCTTTTGTTAAAGCAACCTTAAATGCAGTAAATCTAAATAGGAAAAGGTTTTGTAATTTCTTTTTACCTACCCAAGAGGGAGGTGCTGGCATGCAGTTGCTAGAGTATGAAACTTTACAGGATAAGTATTGTGATGCTTGTAAACACAACTAGGATAAAATAATTTAATTGCTAGTAGAAAAAATATTTTTTTAATTTTTTATCCTATAAGCCTTATTGTGAATAAATTAACACAAGGTTAAATATTTATACTTAATTTACTCTATCATATTATTTGACGATATTTTTATAATGTCTTCTATAATTCTACGCATTACTTTTAAAACTAAACCCATCAAAATGACGCTAAAACTTTATGTAAATTTTTTTCAGGTAGCATTGGCTACCATCTTGTCGGCCACAACTTTTGCGCAAAAAAGTGTAGATGTTATTCCGTTAGATAAATCAGTAAAATTTGGGAAACTACCCAATGGCCTTACCTACTATATTAGAAAAAATGTAAAGCCCGAAAACAAAGTAGAATTGAGACTAGTTGTGAATGCAGGATCGGTATTAGAAAGAAATGACCAACAAGGCGTGGCGCATTTTTTAGAGCATATGGCTTTTAATGGTACCAAAAACTTTCCTAAAAATCAACTCACAGAATATTTGCAAAAATCAGGCGTACGCTTTGGTGCAGATTTAAATGCAAGTACAAGTTTTGATGAAACCATTTACATGTTGCCAATTTCTAGCAAAGACCCAAAAGTGCTGAGTAATGGTTATCAAGTTATTAGAGATTGGGCTGGAGACCTATTGTTAGACCAATCTGAAATTGATAAAGAGCGAGGCATTATTTTGGAAGAAAAAAGAATGAGACAAGGTGCAGGCATGAGAAGTATGACCAAATATTTTCCTGTGTTAACAAATGGTAGTATGTATGGAGAAAGAATACCGATTGGTAAAGAGGATATAATAAAAACTGCACCACGAAAAGTGTTTACTGATTTTTATACAGATTGGTACCGTCCAAATAATATGGCCGTAATAGCAGTAGGTGATATTGATGTAAACCAAACAGAAGCCACAATAAAAAAACTTTTTTCTGATTTAAAAAATCCAGCAAAAGCCCCAGCTCGTCCAGCAATAATTCCCATACAATGGCACAAGGCAGATAAGGCATTTGTAGTTACTGATGATGAAAACACCAATAATATTATTCAACTTATTATTGGCTTACACAAACAAGAAGATCAAACCAAATGGAGTGCTTACGGCAGTTCTTTGCAAAATCAAATCATTTCAAGCTTATTTGGAAATCGTTTAAGTGAATATAGTTTACAGGCAAAATCACCTATTGGCTTTGGAAATATTAGTTTAGAAAGCGGCCAATTTAGAGGCTATGTAGGCAACAGTATTTTTGCATTGGTAAAAACAAATACAAAAGATGTATTAAATATAATGGTTTCTGAAGTGCTAAAGGCTAAGCAATTTGGTTTTACGAGTGCCGAGTTTGAAAGAGTAAAAAAAGAAATGGCAAAAAATTATGAAGACATGGCTGCTGAAAAAGACAAGACCGAGTCTGCGAGTTTTGCAAGAGAATATGGCTCTAACTTTTTAAATAATGAACCCGCCCCGGGTATTGAGGCAGAAAAAAGATATACCGACCAATTTTTAAGCACGCTTACATTAGAAAAAATAAATTCAGCAGTTGCAAAAATAAATTTAAATGAACCTACATTTATTTTGTATAATGCCAATACCAATGCAAAAGAGTTACCAACAGAATCGGCTTTATTAGCGGATTATACCAATGCAAAAAAACAAACTGTAGTGGCTTATGAAGAAAAAGCTGTATCAAAAGACTTGATGGATAAAATGCCAACAGCTGGCACGGTTATAAAAACAACTACCAATGCTGATTTTGTTACCAAAACTTTTGAACTTTCTAATGGCATAAAAGTTATTTATAAAAAAACGGATTTTAAGAATGATGAGATTTTATTAAAAGGATATCAGTGGGGTGGCTTGAGTAACCTAACAGATAAGGAAGTGCAATTGTCCTTTTATTTACAACTCATTAATCAACTAGGGGTAGGTTCTCACAATGCGAGTGAGTTGCAAAAAATGATGAGTGGGGTAAAGGCTACAGCGTTTTTGAATGCTACCAATAACACACTCTCTGTTTTTGGCAATGCTGCTGTAACAGATTTTGAAAAAATGTTACAATTGTTGCATTTAAAATTAACGAACATTAATTTTGATGCGGAAGAAATTGCAGGAATAAAAAGTTCGTTTGGTCAGCAGATTGGAAATTTTAAAAAGAATCCAACTATAAAATTTAATGATACCTTAAATAGGTTTAGGTATAATTTTAATAAGCGTGTAACATCATTCCCTGACGCAGCAGAAATAGAAGAAGTAAACACAGATGATGTTAAAAATGTTTATCTAAAATTGGTTAATAATTTACGAGGGCTTACTTTAATTTTTGTAGGTAATATTAATGAGGCTTCTTTTCAAACATTGATTGAAAAATACATTGCATCCATTTCCACAAAAACAGAAACCGTTACGTTAAATAAAGCAAATATTTTAAAACCCATAAAAGGAAAAAATGATTTTGTAATTACTGGAGGTAAAGAAAATAAATCTGAAATAAATTTGTCTTATTACGGAGATTTGGAGAGTTTTGATGATAAGGAAAACATGAGTTATGGGCTTCTTGCAGAAGTATTGCAAATGAAAACTACAGAAAAGTTAAGAGAAGAAATGGGAGGCACGTATTCTCCAAGAGTAGGCGGGCAATTGAGTAGAGCGCCTATGCTGGAATATTCTTTAAGCCTTAATGTGCCTTCAGCAGTAGAAAATGTTGATAAGCTAGTTGCCGCCTTTGATGGTATTATTAAAAGTGTAATTGCAGGTGGGGTAACAGATGACGATTTGCTGAAAGCAAAAGAACAAAGAAAAAAGACAATAGAAACACAACTAAAAACGAATAATTTTTGGATGAGTCAAATTGAATCACAAGATATGTATCAATACGACTCAAAACTACTAACAACTTATTTTACTAGATTGGAAAATGTAAAAAAAGAAGATTTAATAAATGTGGCTAAGAAATATTTATCTAATGCAAATGTTTTAAAAGCTGTTATGAATCCTGAAATAAAATAACAAATATAAAAAGCCCGATTTTAAAAGTCGGGCTTTTTATATTTCCATATTCTCACATTCTTTCAAAAACATCTCGTCTACACCTGCCCCAATACCGCTGCCACTTGGCAATTTCACAGTATAACCATTGTAAGTAATACCTCCAATTACAGGGTCAACTTTATGCCCCAGCATACAAGTATCCATATCATAAAAAATAATTTGTTGGTTGGCTGCTGCAAAATGTGCAAATGCCGAAAGTGCCACACGGCTTTCTAACATACCCCCCATCATACATGGAATATTGTTTTCTTGAGCAACAGCTATTATTTTTAGCGCTTCGTGTATGCCGCCGCTTTTAGCAAACTTAATATTGATATAATCGCAAGCATTGTTTTTTATTAGTCGCAATGCATCATAATGATTATACACACTTTCATCTGCCATTATTTTTATAGGAGATGTTTTTATGAGTTCAGGCAAATGTTCGTCGTGGTATGTGCGCATGGGTTGCTCGCAAAACTCAATATCATATTGCCCCAATTGTGTAAGTGCATTTGTAGCATCTTCTACACTCCAGCCTTGGTTGGCGTCTATTCGTATTTTTATGTTGTTTCCAATGTTTTCTCTAATTGCTTTTATTCTTGCAACATCTGTAGTTACATCTTTACCCAATTTTATTTTTAAAATCGTAGCGCCATTTTTTACAAATGCTTTTGCTTGCCCTGCCATGGTTTCGGGTGTACCAATACCAACAGTAATATCTGATAACATTTCTTTTTTTTTACCGCCTAAAAATTTATACAATGGCTGGTTGGCATGCTGTGCAGCAATATCGTACAATGCCATATCAAAAGCGCTTTTTATGGTGCTATTGCCTGCCGTAAATAAATGCAATTCAGTTAATCGCTCTTCTATATTCAATGCATCTTTACCCTTCCACAATTTTGCAAAATCTTTTGCCATTTCGTAGCAAGTGTTTTGTGTTTCGCCCACAATCATGGGAAAAGCAGAACATTCGCCCATACCAATTATGTTTTGGGAAGTAAAAACTTTTATTAAAATATTTTGTGCAAAATCCATTGTACCAGTAGAAATGGTAAATGGATGCATTGGTATGCGGTACTTATAAATCTGTATTTTTTCGATATTCATAAGCACAAATGTAAAGTTTTGGTAGCCACTAGTAGCATGGATTTTCATTAAGGTATTATTCATCATAATTTATACCATTTGTGGCAAATAACTCGTTGGAAAACGTAAACTTATTTCAAAATAAGTTTTGCAATCAAAAATTATTTCCTACATTTGGTTTATTCATGACAACAAAAAACACGTACAGCAATTTTTATTACTATTTCTATTTTACCAATAGAACGGGATTGCTTATGTGTAATTAATAAAACGAAAGTTAAAAAAACATAAAGAAAATCCCGGCTACTAAGTCGGGATTTTTGTATTTATACTATGGTACAAAAAGTTTCTATACAAGGCTATGAAGGCAGTTTTCATCAAGCGGCAGCACAACAATTTTTTTGCAAACAAATAGGCGTAATCCCTTGTGCAACATTTAGAGAAGTAGTAAAAATGGGGTCTGATAAAAAACTAAGTGATGGGGCTGTAATGGCTATTGAAAATTCTATAGCAGGCAGTATTCTACCAAACTATTCTTTATTGCAAAATAGTAAACTTGTAATTGTAGGAGAAGTGTATTTGAGTATCAAACAAAATTTACTTGTAAATAAAGGGGTAAAAATAGAAGATATAAAAGAAGTGCATAGCCACCAAATGGCCTTGTTGCAGTGCATGGAATATTTGGAAAAGTATAATTGGAAATTAGTAGAAACAGAAGATACAGCGCTTAGTGCAAAACATATTTACCAACACAAAAACAAACATACAGCAGCTATTGCAAGTAAACTAGCGGCTGAGTTGTACCATCTTGATGTGATAGCGCCGAGCATACAAACGATGAAAAATAATTATACCCGATTTTTAATTTTGCAAAGAGCGGGTACATTTGAAATGGTAGAAAACGCCAACAAAGCTTCTGTAAATTTCCACACAGATCACTCAAGAGGAAGCTTAGCAAAGGTTTTAACCAGTATTGCTGCTGCTGGAATAAACCTAAGTAAGTTGCAAAGTTTCCCCATACCTGGCAGCAATTTTAAATACTCTTTTCATGCAGATATGGAATTTGATTCGTTAGATATTTTTAATAAAACGATTGAAAAAATGAAAGGGCTTACGGAGTCGTTAAGGGTGTATGGGGTTTATAAAAATGGAAACGCAAGTTGAAAGTTGAAAGTTCAAGGTTGGGGTTTGTGAGGTAAATAAGAATTGTTTTATATAGTAAGGTTTAGTGTTTATAAAATGCGAAGCATTTTTGCTTCCCGCCTTTTCTTTTAATGACAACAATGATAAGAAATAAAATGGCAAAATAAGAACGCCTTTCCGTCTTCTCGGCATAAAAAATAAAACTGCAAAAAATGAATTTTAAAACAGCTAATAGGCTAGCAAGTATCAACGAATATTATTTTTCTCAAAAACTGAGAGAGATAGATGCATTAAATAAAGAAGGAAAAAATATCATAAACCTTGGTATTGGTAGTCCTGATTTGCCGCCACACCCAGATGTAATAAAAACGTTGCAAGAAGAAGCCGCAAAATTAAATACACATGCTTATCAATCTTACAAAGGCTCACCAATACTGCGAAACGCAGTGGCCAATTGGTACAGCACATGGTATGGCGTAAGTTTAGATGCTGATACAGAAATATTGCCATTGATAGGAAGCAAAGAAGGTATCATGCACATTTGTATGACATACTTGAATGATAGCGATGAAGCATTGATACCAAACCCTGGCTATCCAACCTATAAAGCTGCTGTAAGATTAGCAGGGGGTAATTGCGTGAATTATGATTTAGTAAAAGAAAATAATTGGTTGCCAGATTTTGATGCATTGGCGAAAACAGATTTGAGCAAAGTAAAATTGATGTTTGTAAATTATCCGCACATGCCTACAGGGCAATTACCAACGAATGACGTTTTTGAAAAGATAATAGCATTTGCAAAAGCCAATAAAATTTTGGTAGTACATGATAATCCGTACAGTTTTATTTTGAATGAAAACCCCATGAGTATTTTAAGTGCTGATGGTGCAAAAGATGTAGCTATAGAATTAAACTCACTCAGCAAAAGCCAGAACATGGCGGGTTGGCGTGTGGGCATAATGTGTGGAGCAAAAGAAAGGATAGAAGAAGTGCTACGTTTTAAAAGTAATATGGATAGCGGTATGTTTTTACCTGTACAACTAGCAGCAGCAAAGGCCTTGGGCTTAGGAAAAGATTGGTACGAAAAAGTAAATAATGTATATAATGATAGAAAAGTTAAAGCATGTGAGTTATTAGATTTACTGAATTGTAATTATGATAAAACTCAAGCAGGCATGTTTGTGTGGGCAAAAATTCCAACCAATTTTAAAGATGGGTATAAATTAAGCGATGATGTATTATACAATGCAAATGTATTTATTACCCCAGGTGGGATATTTGGCAGCAATGGAAATGGTTACATACGTGTGAGCTTATGTGCGCCTGTAGAAAAATTTGAAGAAGCCATTGAAAGAATAAAGGGCTAAGCGTTCAAAAGAGGAAAGGAGGAAAGGAGAAATAAAACTAAGAGATCAAAAGAGGAAAGGAGGAAAGGAGAAATAAAACTAAAAGGTCAAAAGAGGAAAGGAGAAATAAAATTAAGAGATCAAAAGAGGAAAGGAGGAAAGGAGAAATAAAAGTAAGCGTTCAAAAAAGTAAAAGACGTAAGAGGAAAATGGATACAACTCTTTTCTTCTCCTTCTCTCCTTTGACCTCTTAGCCAAAAATTTTTCCGTTCTCCTTTTCTCTTAGCCCCTCTTAGACAAAAAATAATACTATGATAAAAAACGTAACCATAATTGGCGTGGGACTTATTGGTGGTTCATTTGCCTTAGCACTGAAAGAAAAAAATATTGCCAAGCATATTATTGGTGTGGACTTTAATGAAGAGAATCTGGCCAAGGCTTTAGAACTTAGTTTGATAGATGAAGCATTATTGCTGGAAGAAGCCGTTACAAAAAGCGATTTGATTTATGTAGCTATACCTGTAGATGCAACAATAGTTGTGATGGAAAAAATAATGCCGCTGATAAATGAAAAACAAATTGTAGCAGATGCTGGTTCTACAAAATTTGCTTTGAGCGAAATGGTAAAAAAACATCCATTGCGACATCGTTTTGTTGGCACTCACCCTATGTGGGGTACAGAACACAGTGGCCCCGAAGCCTCTGTGCATGGGGCATTTGAAGGCAAAGCCTGTGTAATTTGTGATAGAGAAAAATCGGCACCCGATGCAGTAGATACTATAGAAAATATTTATAAAAAAATTGGCATGCACTTGGTGTATATGGATGCGCAGGCGCACGATTTGCATGCGGCTTACATCAGCCATATATCTCACATCACAAGTTTTGCATTGGCCAATACCGTGTTGGAAAAGGAAAGAGAAGACGATGCCATTTTTGAACTAGCAAGCGGAGGTTTTGAAAGTACAGTGCGTTTGGCAAAAAGTAATCCTGCTATGTGGGTGCCCATTTTTAAACAAAATAAAGAAAATGTATTGGATGTATTGAATGAACATATTATGCAGCTGAAAAAATTTAAAAGCTGTTTAGAAAAAGAAAATTATGAATACTTGTTGGAGTTGATTGAAGATGCGAATAAGATAAGAAGAATTATAAAATAAGCTAAGAGAATCTAAGAGAAAAGGAGAGGAAAAGAGTTTCACTACGCCCTCTTTTAACACTTTTCCTCTTTTGAACTCTTAGCCAAAAAATAAAAACCATGAAAGAGAAAGTACAAGCCCTTTGGGCAAAAAGACCATTAATTATTTCTGGGCCATGCAGTGCATAAACGGAGGAACAAATGATAGCAACTGCACAACGTTTTATGAATACTTGTTGGAGTTGATTGAAGATTTAAATAAAATTAAGAGAAAAATTAACTAAGCGTTCAAAAGAGAAAACGAGAAAAGGAGGGAAAATAAGCAGAGAGTTTAAAAGAGGAAAAGAGGCTTGAGCATAATTGACACAACTCTTTTTCTTCTCATTCTCTCTTTTGAACTCTTAGCCAAAAAATAAAAACCATGAAAGAAAACGTACAAGCCCTTTGGGCAAAAAGACCATTAATTATTTCTGGGCCATGCAGTGCAGAAACCGAGGAACAAATGATAGTAACGGCACAACGTTTAGCCGCTACAGGAAAAGTAGATATGCTGCGTGCAGGTATTTGGAAACCACGTACACGACCTGGTATGTTTGAAGGCATTGGTGTAAAAGGCTTACCATGGCTGGCGCAAGCAAAAAAACTAACAGGTTTACCAACCACCGTAGAAGTGGCTACAGCAAAACAAGTAGAAGATGCATTGAGTTTTGATGTGGATGTATTGTGGGTGGGTGCACGTACAACCGTAAACCCTTTTAGTGTGCAAGAAATTGCAGATGCATTAAGAGGTGTTGATATTCCTGTATTGGTAAAGAATCCAATAAACCCGGATTTAGAATTGTGGATGGGTGGGATAGAACGCATACAAAAAGCAGGCGTAAAACAAGTGGGTATGATACACCGTGGCTTTAGTTCTTATGGCAATACGGAATATAGAAATGCGCCGATGTGGCATTTGGCTATTGAAATGAAAAGGCGTAATCCAGATATGTTGTTGATTTGTGATCCATCACATATTAGTGGGCGAAGAGATATTTTGCAAGCTGTTTCGCAGCAAGCCATCAATTTAGATTATGACGGATTAATGATCGAAAGCCATATAACACCTGACGAAGCGTGGAGCGACGCCAAGCAGCAAATTACACCAGAACGCTTAGCCGAATTGTTGGATGCCATTGAATGGAGAAAAGAAGATATAAATTCTGCGGAGTATCATGCTGCTTTGGAAAAATTGCGCCAGCAAATAAATCATTTAGATGATGAACTGATGCAGATTATTAGCCAACGCATGAAAGTGGCTGAGCAAATTGGTACATATAAAAAAGAAAATAACATCACCATTTTGCAAACCAATCGCTGGAATGAAATTTTAGAACGGGCATTTAAAAAAGGAGAAGCGTTAAATTTAAGCAAAGAGTTTATGACTAAATATTATGATGCGGTGCATATGGAAAGCATAAGTCATCAGAATAAAATAATGGAGGGCTGAATGAGCTAATAGGTTAAAAGAGAGAGTGAGAAAAAGGAGTTCAGTGTAAGGAAATTAATTGAGTAAAGAGTATGATTGATACTTTTTTAATTCTACTCTTTCTTTTTAAAAGAAACCCCAAAAATGTATTTTTTATTTTAGTTCTGCCAAAATCTATCATAAATTTGGCCATGCAAAAACTCGGAAACTACATTACAGGAAAATGGATAGAAGGCGATGGAGATGGAACGGAATTGTTTAATGCCGTAAATGGACATACCATTGCCCATGCCACTTCGCAAGGTTTAGATTTTGAAGCCATTTTAAAATATGCAAGAGAAGTGGGCAATCCTTCATTGCGCAAAATGACTTTTCAACAAAGAGGTAGAATGCTACGTGCACTTGCCTTACACTTGCTAAAACATAAAGAAACTTTTTATGCCATCAGCTATCAAAGCGGCGCTACAAGGGTAGATAGTTGGATAGATATTGAAGGCGGCATCGGAAATTTATTTAGCAATGCTACCCTACGAAGAAAATTGCCCAATGAAACTTTTTGCTTAGATGGCGATGCCATAAACCTTGGAAAAGAAAACAGCTTTATGGGGCATCATATTTTGGTACCCAAAGAAGGTGTAGCGGTTCATATTAATGCATATAATTTTCCGGTGTGGGGTATGTTAGAAAAAATTGCTTGCAATTTACTCGCCGGAATGCCTGCTGTCGTAAAGCCGGCTACGGTTACATCATATCTTACAGAAGCGGTGGTAAAAGAAATTATTGCGTCGGGTATTTTGCCAGAAGGTGCGCTACAACTCATTTGTGGCAGTGCTGGCAATATGCTCAATTTTGTTACGAGCCAAGATGTGGTAACGTTTACGGGTTCTGCAAGCACAGGTGTAAAATTAAAAAGTCATCCAATTATTTTAAATGAAAGTGTACCGTTTAATATGGAAGCTGATTCTTTAAACTGTATTGTACTCGGTAGTGATGTAGAACCAAGCATGCCAGAGTGGGATATTTTTATAAAAGAAATACGCAAAGAAATGACGGTGAAGGCGGGGCAAAAATGTACTGGCATTCGCCGCATATTTGTACCAGACAATAAATTGGAAGATGTACAAAAAGCCATTGCAAAAGAATTGGATAAAACCACCATTGGAAATCCGCTAAACGAAAAGGTACGCATGGGTGCGCTTGCGGGACAAGAGCAACGCAATGATGTGCGCAGTCAGGTACAAAAAATATTAGCGTCATCACAAATTATTTATGGCTCGCTGGATAGTGTTTCGCTCATTGATGCAGATGAAAAGGCGGGTGCTTTTTTAAGTCCTTTGTTAATGCTAAATACAAATCCATTTAATAGTTTTGAGCCACACAATATTGAAGCATTTGGGCCTGTGAGTACCATTATGCCTTATAAAGATATGTACGATGCCATTGCACTCAGCAAAATGGGTAAGGGGAGTTTGTGTTCATCAATCGTAACGGCAGATGCAAGCATAGCAAAACAATATGTAATTGGTGCAGCCACACAACATGGTAGAATATTGGTGCTTAATGCAGCTTGTGCAAAAGAGAGTACTGGCCATGGTAGCCCGCTGCCAAGCCTTGTGCATGGCGGCCCTGGGCGTGCAGGTGGTGGTGAAGAAATGGGAGGCTTACGTGGCGTAAAACACTATATGCAACGCACAGCTATACAAGGTTCTCCCGATATGATTACCGCCATTACCAATGTGTACCAAACACATGCCACAGGTAATATTGATGACAAACATCCATTTAAAAAATATTTTGAAGAAATAAAAATTGGTGACCAACTCATCAGCAAAAAAAGATTGATAACGCCAGAAGATATTGATGCATTTGCAACGCTAAGTGGTGATCATTTTTATGCACACAAACGAGAAACAGATTTTAGTGGTACTATGTTTACCGAGCAAGTGGCACATGGTTATTTTATAATGAGTGCAGCAGCTGGTTTGTTTGTAGATAGTTTTGAAAAAAATCCTGTACTACTCAATTATGGTATAGATGAATTGCGTTTTACCAAACCAGTGTATGCTGGCAATAGTATTTATATTCATTTTAGTTGCAAAGAAAAAATACCCCAAGAGTTAAAAGATGTAAACCCCGATGTGGCTTTTGTGCATGGGCAAGATATACCAAAGGGAATAGTAAAATGGTTGGTAGAAATTTTTGATGATGCCGATGAAGCAGTGGGCGTGGGAACGATATTGACGATGGTGGAAGCCTCCCCAAACCCCTCCGAAGCAGGGGCTTAAAAGCAGAATATAAATTGTAATTTTAAAATATAATTAAGCATCATTTAAAATATTAGTTATGACACAAGGAATAACAGAAGCATACGTAACCTCCGAAACCCACGCAGGTATTACAATCATAGAATTTAGCCATCCACAAAGCAATGCTATGCCTGCAAAGCAATTGGAAAAATTGGCCAACGAAATACATTTTGCAGGTAACCACGACGAAACAAAAGTGATTGTATTAAAAAGTGCAGGTGAAAAAACATTTTGTGCTGGTGCATCTTTTGATGAGCTTACGCAAATACAAAACGAAAAAGAAGGCGAACAATTTTTTAGTGGTTTTGCTAATGTGATAAACAACATGCGTCGTTGCCCAAAGTTTATTATTGCTCGCATACAAGGCAAGTGTGTAGGTGGTGGGGTGGGCATAGCAGCTGCGGCAGATTATGCCATAGCGGTGCAGGGCGCAGATATAAAACTAAGCGAATTGGCTGTAGGCATTGGCCCATTTGTAGTAGGCCCAGCAGTAGAAAGAAAAATTGGTGTAGCTGCATTTAGTGCATTGGCTATAGATGCTACAAGTTGGCGCAATAGCGACTGGGCAAAGAAAAAAGGGTTGTTTGCAGAAGTGCATGAAAACATAGACAATATGGATGAGTCTGTAAAAAAACTGGCCAACACACTAGCACACAGCAACCCCGAAGCCATGGCAGAGTTGAAAAAAGTTTTTTGGAAAGGCACAGAACATTGGGATACACTTTTGCACGAGCGTGCACTCATAAGTGGCAAATTAATTTTGAGTGAGTTTAGTAAAAATGCTATAGGGAAGTTTAAGGCGAAATGAGTTTTAAGTTAAATATTTATGAAACAAATTTTATTCATCGTTGTGTCGTTTTTTTGCAGCAGTACCTTACTTTCTCAAAGTAAAATGCGACCAGTTGAAGAATTGATAAATAAAACGGAACCGGCATGGATACTTGTAAAACAATGGATAAAGAGCGCAAAGAATAAAGTGGAGGTTTTGCCAGTTGATTCAGTTAATGCCAAAGATGCATTATACAAAACACAAGTAAGCACTCGCTCTGCAATGGGTAACATTGTTTATGAAACGGGTGGTATATTAATTGATGGCGGATGGATACGTATTTTAGGATCTGGCTCAAAAAAATTAAATCGATCTTTGCCTTATTGGAATAAAGGAAAAGCATATAAAGATTTTGGTGATGCACCCTCTTTCTTTTTGATAGCAGATGATGCTATTGGTGGTTTTTTTGTTTTGAATGGTGGTAGTTTAGGAGAAAAAAGTATTGGAAAAGTCTTTTATCTGGCACCAGATAATTTGTTGTATGAACCACTAGATTTAAATTATTCGGAATTTATTAATTTTTGTTTTAACGAAAACTTAGAAAAATTTTATAGCGGAAATAAATGGAATAGTTGGAAAACTGATGTTTCTAAACTATCAGGCGATAGTGCTTTTGCCTTTTACCCATTTCTTTGGTCAAACGAAGGTAAAGATATTAATAAAAATACAAGAGGAGTTGTTTCAATTGAAGAGCAATATACAACTACGATTATTCAACGAAAACAGCTAAATTTAGACAAGTAAATCAAGTTTACTTCTTAAAAACATTATTATAAATCGCCTTGGCCCAAGCGAAAATTTTATCCTTGTTATTTAAAATGCTATCGGCCGCGCCAGCATTAAGTGCTGTGCCTGCAAGTTTACTAAATATACCGCTACCAGCAAGCAGCTTGCCACCTAGTACACCTGTACCAATACTGCCAGCAGCTTTTAAGAGCATACCCCCAGTGCTGCCATTTTCAGTCGCACTTTTATACGCCGCTTTAATTAGATTCTTTGGCTTAAAAGACTCTACTGTTTCGTGAAATTGTGTTTTGAGTAATTTTTCTTGAACGGTTTTGCGGCTTTCTAGGGTGGCAATGGCCATATCTAAATCTCGTGCATTATTTATTTGCATGGCTTATTCGTTTATTGATTTAATGATGGAATTGGCTACAGGTGTTTTTAACCATTTATCTCTGCTTGCATAAATAACAATACCTATAATTAAATAAAACAATGCCAACACAAAAAAACCATAATAGTTTTTACCCAACATATCGCCTAGCCAAAACCCAACAGCTATATTAAAAACCATTAAGAATAAAAAAATAACACCGCCTATTATCATTTTAGAAATAAGCATAGATGCTACTTTCGATGATTTTTTTACTGCCTTTAATTTTGCAAGTTCTACCCTAGTTTCTACATAGCTGCTTGTGGTTTCAAACAAAGATTCAAGGGTATTTTTAGGTTGTTGGGTTTCCATGTAAATGTATTTATGGAGCAATGAAAAGAATTATGAGCAATTATGCGTTGCCCTTTTCTAAAATATCATTTGCTTCCCCTTTTATGCTTTCGTACTTTTCTTTTAATACGCCGCCAAATTCATTCATTTTTTCTCTAACAGTATCGCCAAGGTCTGCGCCTTTTTTTGCTAATTTTTTACGAGTGTCTTTTCCACTTTCTGGTGCAAACAAAATACCGAGTGCTGCACCTACTGCTGCACCTACAATTACGCCTGTTAATAATTTCTTGCTCATGTTATAATTTTTTAAATTGGTTTATGTAAAAATAATACGCTGCTAAAATACTGCCAAGTTTTAAAAAAGGCTTTTAATACTATAAAAACCTGCATTTTTGTCATATTTAAAATACATATAGTTTTTGCAAATTCGATGTTTATCTTGTAAGAAAAGCATCATTAACAAAAGTTAATTTTGCAATGATTTGTTTTTATTCATCTACAGTTTTACGATAAGGATATATTCAATGTAAAAAACTTTTTTATTTCTTTTGCTATGACTGTCGTTGGGTTTTCTTCACTTGGTTTTTTGGATAGAAAAAACACATTGCTGCATTGGATATCTGTTTCCACATTTTGAAAGCTAAGGCTTGTAAACAATTGATTTAATGCTTCCATTTTATCATGCGTTTTCTACCAACAATCATACCTTGAAAAATAGCAACGTATGTGTTTATGTTATGCTTTTAAAAATTTCATAGAAATACTGTTTACACAATGCCTTGTATTTTTATCTGTAAAACGTTCACCAATAAAAACATGGCCTAAATGCCCGCCACAATTGTTGCATACAATTTCTGTACGGCTACCATCAGCGTCTGGTATGCGTTTTACGGCGCCAGATATTTCATCATCAAAACTTGGCCAACCGCAGTGGCTATCAAATTTACTATCCGATGTATATAGCGGTGCATTGCATTGGCGGCAAATGTATGTGCCAGCTTCTTTGCTGTTGGTATATTCTCCTACAAAAGGGCGCTCAGTACCTTTTTGGAGTATTACGTATTCTTCTTGTGGGGTGAGTTTGTTGAGTTGCATGATGTAAAGTTAAAGTATTTTTTTGCTCACGGATTAAGCAGATTTACACAGATTAATAAAACATGCGGCAAACCAAATTGCACAATAAAAGTTGAAAAAAGATTTACCGATGAATGGCTCCCGACAAATGTACGGGACACGTGCGCTCGCTTAGCCGAAAATCCTTTTTTTGAGGAACGAAAAAAAAGATTGTAGGCGGGTAGCGAACAAAAGCAAAATAGGGCTGTGAAAGTTCACAGCCCCAAATGTTTTATAAAAAATTTATAAGAATTATCTTCTTCCACTATAGCCGCTGCTATATTCTTTAGGTGCTCTGCCGCTACCTTGCTTTGGTCTGCCTGTGTTTCCTCCAGCACTTCTTCCACCACCACCGCTGTTACCACCAAAGCCACGTTGAGGTCTTTGTGGGCGTTGCTGTTGTTTTGGTCTGCCCATAATACCATTAAACGTTACATGGTATGGGTGGTTGGTATTTGTAGGTATTTGCTTACCTATCAATTTATGAATATCTCTTAAGCATTCTGTTTCTTCTGCTTCGCAAAATGAAAAGGAAATACCACTAGCACCTGCACGACCCGTACGGCCAATGCGATGAACATAGGTTTCAGCAATATCTGGCAATTCGTAATTGATTACATGTGTTAAATCATCTACATCTATACCTCGTGCAGCAATATCGGTTGCTACTAAAATACGAGTGCTTCTGGTTTTAAAATTGCTCAATGCACGTTGTCTTGCATTTTGCGATTTATTGCCATGTATGGCTTCTGCACTAATGCCAAGCTTTACCAAATCTTTTACCACTTTGTCTGCACCATGTTTGGTACGGGTAAATACAAGTGCTGTTTCTATAGATTTATCTGCTAAAATAAATGCAAGCAACGATGCTTTGTTTTGCTTTTCTACATAATACAAAGATTGGGTAATCGTTTCTGCAGTAGAAGACACGGGTGTTACTTCTACTTTTTCTGGATTCGATAAAATACTATTGGCCAAAGATTGTATTTCGTTTGGCATGGTAGCAGAGAAAAATAATGTTTGTCTTTTTGCTGGCAATTTTGTGATCACTCTTTTTACATCGTGCACAAAACCCATATCAAGCATACGATCTGCTTCATCGAGTACAAAAATTTCTACGTCTTTAAGATTAATAAAACCTTGGTTCATCAAATCTAATAAACGACCTGGTGTGGCTACCAAAATATCAACGCCCCTGCGAAGTTCGTTTACTTGTGGGCCTTGGTTTACGCCACCAAATATTACGAGGTTTCTTAAGCGAA
>JAYSWO010000040.1:0-6059 GCA_043717975.1 Ferruginibacter sp.
TGATTACATGTTGTGCTATGCTAAAAATAAAACACAGCTTGTTTTTGCAAAAGAAATATTAGATGTAGAAAACGATACCAAATACAAATTAGAAGATAAACATATTGCACACAGAGGAAAATATTATTTGCGTGATTTAGATTACAAAGGTTCTTACAGTCCATCGTTAGATTATAAACTTATAGTGCCAGATGGTTCTACTATTTTATCTGGTAACAAACATGGTCGCCCAAATACTTGGCGCTGGAGCAAGGAAAAAGTAGTGTGGGGAATAGAGAATGATTTTATTGTTTTTAAACAAACGAAAGACAAATGGAAGGCTTACATAAAACAATACCAATTTGTAGATAACGAAAATAAACGCAGAGAAAGAAAACTGCCACACCGAGCTATTGTAAGTTTTTTAAATGCAGAAGGCAGCAAAGAATTGAATAGCATTGTTAAACAAAGTGCCTTTCGTTTTCCAAAACCAACAGGACTTATCTTATTTTGCATACATTTATTTGCAGAAAAAAATATAACGGTGTTAGATTTTTTTGCTGGCAGTGGCACCACAGGTCACGCAGTTTTAAAAGCAAATGCAGAAGATGGCGGAAAAAGAAAATTTATTCTCTGCACAAATAATGAAAACAGTATTTGCGAAACGGTAACATATCCTCGTATTAAAAAAGTAATGCAAGGGTACGAACATGACAATAAAAAAATAGATGGCCTTGGTGGAAGTTTAACTTATTATAAAACAAGTTTTGAAAAATAAAACGCCGCTGCTTGATTACCAAACAAGATATTATTTGCATTCCTTTAGCCGATGAAGAAATAAAGTGGGTAATGCAAAGAGCAAGAGAACAATTTGCTATTGCCAATAGAGATAATTTACGAAACAGGCATATCAATGTACAATATGATTGCATTTTGCGTGGCTATATTGGTGAGTTTGCCATGCGAAAATGGTTGGAAGAAAATGATATTGTTTTAACCGCTACAAACTTTAGAAATGATGATGATAACATTGATATAGATTTTTTATACAAAGGAAAAAATATTGAACTAAAAACATCACTGATACCTGACGGAGATATTACTATTGAAAAATCCATTTCTCTTAGAGATATTAAATTAATAAAAAGAGAAGAACGCATTGAAGACTTGCGTGGTGATATTCATCTACAAATTTATTTTAACCAAAAAAGAAAAGCAAAAGATGATTGGTTGCAGGCGCAAATAATAAATATTGAAGAAGAAAATATTGATGTGCTTTTTGAAAAATTGTTATGTCGTTGTTATAGAAATAGAATTTATTTTGTTGGCTGGATAGATAAAGTTTCGTTAGTAGAAAAAATAAATGCCTTGCCAGCAATTAATCAAACTTGGACATTTGCTAATGCAAAAAGAGATTTTTGGAATTGTAAAATTATTGAAAGCAGGCAGCCAATAGAGCTTCCTTTATTTTTAGATTTATTATAATCTATTCATCTAATTTTTCTTTGTACACAAAATCAAATGGCAACATCCTTGACATTTTTTCCGTTTCTGCCCAATATCTTTCTGTAAAAAAATTTATAGATCTGTAATAATACCCATTTTGATAAATGCTCAATGCCTCGTCGGACAATAATTTTACAAAACTAGAAACCGTTGTTGCATTTTGTTTTCTAAAGCTTATTATCAAATATTTTTCAAAATACATTCCTGCTGTTATGCTATCTATTGCAAAAGCAAAACTATCCGAAGGCAATATTTGAGATACGATCTGATAAACAGAATCCGGTTCACTCATTACATTTTCATTATTTTCACCCCGTCCTGAAAAAGTAACTACTCCGTTTATTTGGGTTTGTTCTGGTATTTGTTTTCTAAGTTCTTTTTTATATGCAGCTTTTTTTTCGTTTAAAATCTTGTTTGCTTTTTGTACAATAAACCCTTCTTCTGCTATTTTGTTTCTGTATAAAGCTCTCATAAAATGCATAATACTCCCCCTATAACAATCGTCTCTTTTCTCTTGCCACTTACGCATTTTTCTTTCTCCTTTTTGTATTTCTGTAAATACAGGGTATCCAGAAAAAAATAAAATTCTTGATTTTGCATTGTATTCAAAGCTTTCAAGCGTATAATCTATTTGGTAGCCTAGTGCTTTATTTATGATCTTTAGCGGCTCGATTGCACCTACAGATAACGCTTGCGTTTTTTTGTTGTAATAAAACTTTAATGCTTTTGTGTTTTCAATTCTACAATCAAAGGCTTCGTGTGTAGTGCCGATAAAACCATCTACAAATAATTTGCCCCATTTTTGATAACCGTCTTTTTCAAGGTTTCTTACCAAAACAGCATCCAAGTCTTTTGCTACAGGTTCTAGGCTTATTGTTATATTTTTTTCTGTCTTAGTATCTATATTTATAACCTCATGCTTGTAGCCAAGTGCATTTACAATCAATTCTCCTTTTTGTATATTTAATTTCTCAAAGTAAAATTCCCCTTGGGCATTTGTTACTGTTTTATAAGAAGTGTTGCTTATAAATACATTAGCGCCAGCTATGGCTTCATTGGTTTTTACATTTACAACATTGCCGCTAATGGAAATTTGTCCAAATGATATTGTTGACAACATTAAGAAGAAAATGGTAAAATATTGTTTCATCCAAAATATTTTAAAAATATGTATTTACAGCAAACTCATACTGCTCTATAAATAATTTTTTAAGTGCAGAAAGGTTGTTTACTTCGTAAAAAAGTAAAATGGCTTTTTTATAATCAATCGTATCAACAGTACGAAACGATAAAGGACAATGCTTAAAATGTAATAAAATTGCATTACAAACTATTCTAGCTGTTCTTTTATTGCCGTCTATAAATGGTTGTATGTAAGAAATGAGCAACAATACAATTATTGCTTTTTCAAAAATATTCGTTTTATTATTTACTACATCACACATATCCTGCAAAGCTTCCTTAATTTGAAATTCATTATCTAATGGCAAGTAGTTCGTGCCAGAAATTGCAACTCGTTTAGTTCTTATGTTTTTTTCTGCCAACCCTTTTATTAATATGCTATGTAAATCTTCCAGTTTTCTTATAGTTAATGGATACATATAATTTGGATCATCAACAATAAAATCAATTGCTTCTTTATGATTCAATAACATAGTTGCCTCGTCTCTCGATTTACCAGCCGCAGTTTTTTGTTCTTTCAACAATTGTTCTGTCTCCAATAAAGAATAGGTGTTACCTTCTATTTGAGATGATTTCCAGCTTAAGTCTATAGCCAGTCTTTCCATTTCTTTTTCATACTCAAATTTGTTTAACTCTACTATGTTCTTTGAAAATCTGCTTTGGTATTGTTCTAAATTTTTTATCTCTTTTTGATTAAATATCTTCGTATCGGGAAATATTTTTTTAATCAAGTTAAAATTAAAAATGTTGTTTATTTTTCTTTCGTCAATATCTTTTGTATAATATTCATCTAGGTTTACTTCATAAAGTATTTTGTAAGATTCAGAAATATGATAACGGGTATTTTTTGCTGAACCAGTTTTAATAATTGTTTCATCAATGATAAGTTGTTGAAGTATTCTTTTTATAGTAGCAAGACTATACTTTTTTTCAAAAGCAGCAGAGATTTCAGATGATGAACAATTGTAATTGTTCATCACAAACATTATGATATCTGTATTCTTTTGGCTCATTTTCGTTATAAAAGCTGTTATATTTAGCTCAAAAATAAGAAATCTGAGCCGAATATTTGAACATTTTGAGCTGAATGTTTTAATTGAGTGAATATCAGCTCTACTAAATTTTGATTTTTTAACATTTATACTTCCTTATTTATAAATACACAACAACCTAAAAAATTGGTGAAGATTTGTACCTTTAACTAAACAATTTTTATGAACTCCACAACAAATATTAGAAAAGAAGTAAACCAGTATCTTGATATTGCTGATGACCGTATTTTAAAAATTGTACACAATATTTTAAAAACAGATGCAGAAGAAGATTTTTGGGATGAACTTCCTCATAGTGTACAAAAATATATACAAACAGCCATTAAGCAGTCTGTAGAAGGGAAAGGAAAATCACACAAAGAGGTAATGGCTAAATATTCTAATTCCTCATCTCCTCCAACTCCTTTTGCATTTTAAACATATCATCCCTAAGCCTTGCAGCTTCCATAAAATCCATATCTCTTGCTGCACGCTCCATTTCTTTTTTAATTTTTACAATACCCTTTTCCATGCTAGGTATGGTTTTGTATTCTACAGCATCTTCAGCAGCTATGGTTATTATATCTTGGTCAGGTGCTATAGAATTCGGATTGCTGGCATCGAATCCTTTTATATCCAACACACTGCCTTGTGCAAAAATTTGTTCGTTTGTTTTTATAATCGTTGTTGGGGTAATATTATGTTTTGTATTAAACTCAATTTGTTTTTCTCTACGTCGTTGTGTTTCATCCATGGTTTTTTGTATACTCTCTGTTATTTTATCTGCATAAAAAATAACGAGCCCACGGCTGTTTCTTGCAGCACGTCCTGCTGTTTGTGTCAGGCTTCTTTCATTACGTAAAAAACCTTCTTTGTCTGCATCTAATATTGCTACCAAAGACACTTCTGGTAAATCCAATCCTTCTCTCAATAAATTTACACCAACGAGCACATCAATAATTCCCAAGCGCAGCTCTCGCAAAATTTCAATTCTATCAAGCGTGTGCACTTGGCTGTGTATGTATTTAGATTTTATGTTTATGCGCTGCAGGTATTTTTGCATTTCTTCTGCCATACGAATGGTAAGTGTGGTTACCAAAATACGGTCACCCATTTTTATCCGCTTATCTATCTCATCTAGTAAATCATCTATTTGGTTTACAGATGGGCGTATTTCTATTGGCGGGTCAAGCAAACCTGTTGGTCTTACTACTTGCTCCACTACGGTTCCATTACATTTTTCCAATTCATATTCCCCTGGTGTAGCGCTTACATATATCGTTTGGTTGGCAAGGTTTTCATATTCATGAAAATTTTGCGGCCTGTTATCCATAGCTGATGGCAAACGAAATCCATATTCTACCAACGTTAATTTTCTACTTCTATCGCCACCATACATGCCGCTTATTTGTGGTATGGTTTGGTGGCTTTCATCTAGCAATATCAAAAAATCTTTTGGAAAATAATCTATCAAACAGAATGGTCTTGCGCCTGGTGCACGCTGGTCAAAAAATCGAGAATAATTTTCTATACCATTACAATACCCGAGTTCTTTTATCATTTCAATATCATAATTCACCCGTTCGGTTATGCGCTGTGCTTCTATAAACTTACCACTTTTTTTAAAATATTCTGCTTGCGCAAAACATTCATCTTGTATCTGGCTTATTACTTTTGCCTGCATATCTTTTGGTGCTAAATACAACGATGCTGGAAAAATAGCCGCATCTTCTACTTGTATAATGCGCTTGCCAGTACTGAGTTCCAGCGTTTCTATACTTTCTATTTCATCTCCAAAAAAACTTACTCGGTAGCCGTAATCTACATAAGGCAAATTAATGTCCACAGTATCACCTTTTACCCTAAATGTACCTCTAGTAAAATCGCCTTGGCTACGATTGTATAAAGCATTTACCAATGCATGCAAAAAGCCTTGTCGGCTTATTACTTGATTTTTCTTTATTCTAATAATACCATTTTCATATTCCGCAGGGTTGCCCATACCATATATACAGCTCACACTGGCTACTACAATAATATCCCTACGTCCGCTAAGCAATTGTGCCGTGGCTTGCAAGCGCAGTTTATCCAACTCTTCATTAATGGCTAAATCTTTTTCTATATAAGTATTGCTACTTGGCATATATGCCTCTGGTTGATAGTAATCGTAATACGATACAAAATAACCAACCGCATTGTCTGGGAAAAATTGTTTAAACTCACCGTACAATTGTGCAACCAAGGTTTTATTGTGCGTAATGATAAGTGTAGGTCGTTGTGTATTTTGTATCACATTGGCCATGGTAAATGTTTTACCACTACCTGTTACGCCTAACAATACTTGGTGCTTCTCACCTTCGT
>JAYSWO010000391.1:0-23603 GCA_043717975.1 Ferruginibacter sp.
TTTGGGGCTGTATCTATTTTAATTTTTTTTATCTGCTTCCACATATTTGGGCGAAAGCCCAATTTAATGGCGTCATCTTTTAAGCCATAGCCTGCCTCACTCCATTTTATGCCGCTGCGCATATCTAATAAATTTTGTATTGTTATCTTTCCAAAGCGGCTATCATTTTTTAATAACGCTGGTATATAATTGGTAATAGGATCTTGTAAAGATTTTATTTTTCCTTCTTCGAATGCTATGCCAACAAGGGTAGATACAAAAGATTTTGCAACAGAAAAAGAAGGGAAAAGCGACTGCCTATTGAATCCATCAAAATATTTTTCATAAACAATAGAATCATTTTTTATAACTAGAAAAGAAGCGGTTTCGGAGTTTTTTAAATTTTCATCCAACCAAGTTGATGCTGTGACATAATTATTTTGAAGACCATTTATGTATTGAAAACTATTGGAAGCAACTTCAACTTTTGTATAATCTAGTTTTGTATGGTCTGTAAGTTTAAACTTTCTAAACTTATATGCCCGTACCATATAGCAGGAGCAAAAGGAGCAAACAAAACACACAGCAATAATAATATGTAAAACAACTTTTTTCATAATACAAACGTATTTTCAAAATTATTTACGATAACGACTTTTCTACCAACACCTATTTTTACCCGATGAAACCCAAATGCCTTTTGGTGGCAAAAAATAGCCAGTTTGTATAGTAATTAAAAATAAAGATTTAAATCGTATGATTTTTACAGCATCAATAAAAGACAGGAAATATGAAAAAGTTTCTTATAGTAGCAACCTTTGTTTTGTTAAACCTCTTAGCTTTTGCACAACAAAAAATCATAAGCGGAATAGTGCTTAACAATGCACAAAAAACCATTCCATTTGCAAATATAGCATTGGTAAATAGTGGTGATGCCAAAACAATAAAAGGAACGGTTAGCGATAGCGCAGGAAACTTTTCTATTGAAATAAAAACCACAGGTACTTACAAAGTAAATATATCAGCTATTGGTTACATGGCTTTTTCATCTGCCATTATAACCATTGATTCTACTACCAGTAATATTTCATTGCCAAATATTATTTTAAACAATGATGCTAAAACCAATGCAACGGTAGTGGTTACAACCAAGAAACGATTTATAGAAATACAAGCAGATAAAACGGTTTTAAATATTGAAAACAATATAGCAGCAGTAGGCAATTCTGCTTTTGAACTCATAAAAAAAGCACCAGCTGTTACAGTAGATAAAGATGAAAACCTAAAGCTAAAAGGCGGCATTGCTGCCATATATGTGGATGGTAAACCTTTTTATTTGCAAGGCGATCAACTGGTGCAGTACTTAAAAAATGTACAAGCTGATGCCATTAGCAGAATAGAAATAATAGGTAACCCAAGCAGTAAGTACGATGCTGCTGGCTTAAATGGTATTATCAATATTAAACTAAAAAAAAATAAATTGTATGGTACAAATGGAAGTGTAACGTTGGGTGCGGGCTATGGTCGTTACCCTAAAGTAAGTTCATCGGTTTCTTTAAACCATCGCACAAAAGCAATCAATATTTTTACCGATGCAAGCCTTGGCTATAGCGAAAGTTTTAATAAGCTTACCTACAATAGTATTATCACAAATGGCAGCGCATCAACCTTGCAAGACAGAGAAAATTATTGGCATCCAAAAACAACTTGGAACAGTTTTAAAATAGGAGCTGATTTTAATGTAACAAAAAAAACAATTATTGGTGTACTGATAAAAGGTAGTGGCGATAATGAAAAAGCCATAACCGATAATGAAACCATTTTTAGCGATGGCAATAAAAATAAATTGCAAAGCATCATTACACAAAAAGACAACAATGAAAAAACCAATAATTACAGTTATAATATTAACCTAAAAACAGAGCTAGACAGCCTTGGCAGCGAAATTGTTTTTGATGCAGATTATATTACTTTTAAAAGACGTGCAGAAAATATAAACTATAATAATTTTAAAGATGCAGCAAATGCTAATTACAGAAATGCATATACATTTAGAAATGGCACACCAGCTGATATAAATATTAAAACTGCTAAAGTAGATCTAACAAAAGTGTTTAGCATAAGTTTTAAAATGGAAGCTGGTGCAAAATTTAGCACCGTACAAAATGATAATTTCTTACAAGTAGATTCTATAAACGCAAATAATATTTGGCAAAAAGACAATAACAGAACAAATACTTTTTTATACACAGAAAAGATAGCGGCGGCGTATTTTAATTTTACAAAAGATTGGAAAAAAATTAGCCTGCAAGTAGGCGTAAGAGCGGAGAATACCTATTATAAAGGAAATAGTGTTACGCTTAATCAGGTAAAAGATAGTAACTATCTGAATTTATTTCCCAGTGTATTTATAACATATCGTATGAATGATAATAATATTTTTAATGCAAGTTTTAGCCGCCGTATCAATAGACCATCATACCAATCTTTAAATCCGTTTATAGATTTTATTGACCCTTTTACACAATTTGAAGGCAACCCAAATCTTAAGCCAAGCTTTACACAATCGTTTGAAGTAAAACACAGTTTCAAAAACTTTTTATACAGCACCCTAAGTTATAGTTACACAAAAGCTCAGACTACAAATGTAATTTTGCAAGATAAAAATACTGGTGCAGTAAGAAACATTACTGCAAACGTAGGTAATTCAACATACATTTCTTTAAACGAAAGTTTTAGCTTGGAGCCTACAAAATGGTGGAGTATGGACAATAACATAAGTTTTAGCGGAGGTAAATCTTCTTCCAATTATACAAACTTTGAGTTTAATCAAAACTTTTTTGGAATAGATATTGGCTGGGAAAACAGTTTTAAACTTCCCAATAAATTTAAAGTTGTATTGAGTGCATACTACAGTACACCTTATAGAGATGGCATTACCAAAGTTCGCTCAGCCTACGCTGCTACTACAGGCTTGCAAAAAGTATTGTGGGATGGTAAAGCCTCTGTAAAACTTAATTATAATAATTTCATAGGTCCAAATGCTTATCGTGCAAAATACTTAAGCGATAATTTGAATATTGACTGGGTGAACCGCTGGGAAGGACGTAGAGTAAACATTAGTTTCAATTATAAATTTGGAAACAAGAACGTAAAAGCTAGTAGGCAAAGAAGTTCAGCTTCGCAGGCAGAGAGAAATAGGGTGAATTTATAAGAGTGGCTTATCGGCTTGCCTATTTTATTAGGCTTTCTGTGCTCCATTTTTATAAAAGCTCAAAGCACCACTCGGCTATTGGTTTACAGTACGAATTATTTCATCTGTAGTAGCATTTTCCAATTGTATTTAAGGAGAGTTTTTGGGTTTAAAAACGGCTGATAAATTTTTTACACACATGCCTGAGTGTATGCACAAGCTAGATTGCCACACAACGGTTATTTCGCCATTGGTATATTCTTTTTTAAGATTATTCTTATCCATAAAACAAAAATAATTAACTATTTTTATGTGACAACTTTTTTGTATTATTAAAAAATCTGCCTTTTAAGAATAATTGTGCTACTAAACCATAAAAAACTAACCACCCTTTTACAAAAAGCGTATTCCGCTGAAAAAGCTGCTGCCTTTGCCTATCAAGGCCATGCAGGTTCTGTAAAAGATGCAGCAGAGAAAGCCTCCATTAAACAAATTGAAATAGATGAATGGCACCACCGTGCTTGTGTGTTAAAAATTATGGGTGAGTACAATATTCCTGTTTCAAAATATTTTGAAGCAAGAATGTATGTAACGGGTAAAGTAATACATATTGGTTGTTACCTCATAGGTTGGTTTATGCCTTTTTACTTTGCAGGCTCATTGGAAAGTGGTAATGTGTGTGAGTATTTTAGAATGATACATTATTTTCACGAAATAGGCATTACAAAACACGACCAAGATTTATACGATATGGGAATAAAAGAAAAAGAGCATGAAATTTATTTTCTTAGCAAAATAAAAAACAATACGCTGCTTCCATTTTTTGAAAAAGTATTTTCTTGGGGCGATAAGAAAGCGTTTAATGACGTGGATTTAAATAAAAAATATCCTCTAGAGCAAAGTGATTTGTATTGTAAAAAATAACCAATCTATCTTTTCCTTTTTTCGTTGTTCTTTCAAAAAACCTTGCCCAAAACTTAGTTTCTTTGCCAATGGAGAATTAGGCTCAATCATACGCCAAAATGGAGTAATATTTTTTAAAGCTACACCTTGTTCCAATTGTTCATTAGCAGCCTCGGATTGTATATGTTTCGGATAGTAAAGGCAAAAAAATTTATCAATTAAAAAATGATGTGCCAAGTTTGTTGTTAGAAAATTTAAAACGACCGAATGGCTTGCTTGCACATGGCAATGATTTTTATGTAATAAATGATGGCGGCATGTATCGTATGGAATAAGATAAAAAACTTACATTAATTACCGATGGAAAGTTCGCTTAAAATTCATTTGGTAAAAATTATTTCACCCAACATTTATTATCCTTTATATTCGTTTATCAAAATGAATAAAATGAAACGAATATGTATGCTCTTCGCATGTATCACATCTTTATTTAGTAGTAAAGCGCAAAGCGATAAACAATATCCGGCTTATACAGGCAAAGACTTGGGCTTAACATTTGTAAAAAATAATGCTAGTTTTCGTATATGGGCGCCCACGGCAACGCAAGTAAAACTAAGGTTGTATAGCCAAGGGCTTGGTGGCGAAGCCATACAAACCATAGATATGAAAAAAGCGGTGCAAGGCACATGGACAGCTGCTCTGGTGGGTACACACTTAGGAGATCATTATACATTTAGTGTAGAGCACAACGGGGTATGGCTTGATGAAGTGCCAGACCCTTACGCAAAAGCAGTAGGTACCAATGGTAAGCGTGCCATGATTGTAGATATGCTACAAACAAACCCTGCAGGTTGGGCTGCCGATAAAGCGCCTACATTAAAAAGTAAAACAGATGCCATCGTATATGAGTTGCATGTGCGTGATGCAAGCATAGCAACCAACTCTGGCATTACCAACAAAGGAAAATTTATTGGCCTTACCGAAACAGGTACAAAAAACAATGATGGACTTTCTACCGGGCTTGACCATTTGGTGGATCTTGGCATAACACATGTACAATTATTGCCTTTGTATGATTACAACTCTGTAGATGAATCAGAGCCAAACAAAGCACAATACAATTGGGGCTACGACCCGCAAAATTATAACACACCCGATGGTTCGTATAGTACCAATGCCGCCGATGGTGCAGTGCGTATAAAAGAATTTAAACAGTTGGTAAAAAAATTTCACAGCAAGGGGTTGAGTGTGGTGATGGATGTGGTGTATAACCATACAGGCACTACCACCGAATCTAATTTTAACCAAATAGTACCAGGGTATTATTATAGAAAAACGCCAGCAGGAATGTTTAGCGATGCATCGGGCTGTGGTAATGAAACCGCAAGCGAAAAAGCAATGATGAGAAAGTATATGCTTGAATCTGTTTTGTATTGGGTAAAAGAATTTCATATAGATGGATTTCGTTTTGACCTAATGGGCATACACGATATTGAAACCATGAATTTAATTTCTAGAGAGTTGCATAAAATAAAACCGAGTATTATTTTGTATGGCGAAGGGTGGACATCGGGCGGTTCTACCTTGGGGGAAGATAAGCGTGCCGTAAAAAAGAATACCATGCTGCTTGATAAAGTAGGTGTGTTTAGCGATGATATTCGTGATGGAATAAAAGGCAGTGTGTTTGAGCATAAAGATGGTGGTTTTGCAAGTGGTAAGCCGGGCATGGAAGAGAGTATAAAATTTGGTATTGTTGCTTCTACCCAACACCCACAAGTAGATTATAAAAAAGTAAATTATAGTAAAGCACCTTATGCAAAAGAGCCTTACCAAACCATTACATATGTGGAGTGTCACGATAACCATGTGCTGTGGGATAGATTATTAAACAGCAACCCAAACAATACAGAAGCTGAGCGTACAGAAATGCACAAGCTTGCATTGTCTATTGTACTCACATCGCAAGGGGTTAGTTTTTTACATGCCGGCGCAGAGTTTTTGCGTACAAAAAAAGGTGTGGAAAATTCATACAAATCTCCCGATGATATTAATGAAATGGATTGGGCTTTGAAAACAAAAAACAAAGCGGTGTTTGATTATGTGCAAGGGCTCGTACGCATGCGTAAGGCGCACCCCGCATTCCGTATGGCTACCACAGCAAGCATACAAGCCAACCTTCGTTTTTTTGATAAACAACCAGCAGGTATTATTGGTTATACATTAAATGGAGCTGCAGTAAAAGACAGTTGGAAAAATATACAAGTATGGTTTAACGGAAATAGCACTGCACAAAAAATAAAACTAGAAGGTAGCGGATGGAAAACTGCGGTGATGAATAATAAATTTGAAGAAACGATGGTTAGTGGGGAGGTTAATTTAGGAGCGAATAGTTGTGTGATTGTTTATAAAAAGTAAATGAATAAAGTGGGGTAGAAGATAAGAGATGTGCACAAATTGATTTCTCTAAATCTCTATATAGAATTAAATTAAAAAAGGCGAAGCAATCTATTTCAATCACTTCGCCTAACCCTCTAAGCAAATTTTTTATCTCAGCACAGCTTTGCTATTGGCAATGGTTTCTGCAGTTTTTATTAATTCAATGCATTCTTTTCTATAACCCTCCACATCTGCGCCCATAGCAGCATTAGCCATAGCTATAACTTTTGTATAATTGCTATTTCCTTTGTATTCGCTATTGCGAAGCAGCATGGCAAAATTGGCAACCGCAGCAGCAAACCGAAAATTATCAGAGGCTTTTACAAAAGAAATGGTTTCATCTTTTACGGTATAAGTTATCAAATCACTTTTGTCTTTGCTTGGTGCTTTGTATCTAAGTTTTATGGTGAGTAATTCATTGCTAAATTTTGTACTACCCATGTCATTATCATTTGCAGCTTGGTATTTTAATGGCTCTGCATCTTCTAATAAATCAGACGCTACACCCGCTGGTATTATTTCATACAAAGCTGTTACGGTATGGCCACTGCCCAATTCGCCAGCATCTTTTTTATCGTTGTTAAAATCTTCTTTGTTTAGCAATCTGTTTTCGTAGCCAATCAATCTGTAGCCAGCTACTTTTTCAGGCTTAAACTCTAGCTGTAATTTTACATCTCTTGCAATAGTAAAAAGTGTACCCCCAAATTCGTTCACCAATACTTTTTTTGCTTCACTAAAATTATCTATGTAAAAATTATTACCATTTCCTTTATCGGCCATTTGCTGCATTTTGCTGTCTTTGTAATTGCCCATGCCATAGCCAAGCGTGGTTAAAAAAACACCACTATTGCGTTCTTTTTCCACCAATCGCACCATGTCATCATCGCTGCTTACACCTACATTAAAATCACCATCGGTACAAAGTATTACTCTATTGTTGCCATCTTTTACAAAGTTTTCTTGTGCCGTTTTATAAGCCAATAGTATGCCTGCACCACCTGCTGTAGAGCCTCCACTTTCTAATGCATCTATGGCTTTTTTTATTTTATCTTTTTCTGCCCCGCTTGTGGCAGGTAGCACCAAGCCTGCACTACCAGCATATACCACCATCGATATTTTATCTTTTTCACGCAGTTGGTCGGTTAGCAATTTTAACGATGCTTTTACCAATGGCAATTTATTTTCATCGCTCATAGAACCAGAAACATCAATTAAAAAAACAAGGTTAGATGCAGGTAAATTTTCTGTTGGCATTGTTTTGCCTTGCAAACCCACAAGTAGTAATTTATGTTGTTTGTTCCAAGGGCAATTACTCATTTCTGTATTAAAAGAAAATGGGTCATCATTGGTAGGTTGTGGATATTGGTATTTAAAATAGTTTATCATTTCTTCTGTACGTACCGCACCTGCGGGTGGCAATTGCCCTTGGTTTAAAAACCTACGCACATTGCTATACGAAGCAGCATCTACATCTATAGAAAAAGTAGAAGCAGGGTTATCGGTTACATTTTTAAAACCGTTTTTAATGATGTTGGAATAAGCTTCAGTGTTGGATTCTTCGTCATCTGAATCGCTATCACTTCTCCACGAATTATAAGTTTTTGTATCATACTTTTGTGAGCTAAAAGAATTACTTAAACAGCTTATTCCTCTTAGCCTAATTGTTGTAGAAGTTGTGTAAGATTTTCTTTTTGTACTACCATATGCTACCACCATTACTTCACTTAACTCTTGAGAACTCTTTTTCAAAATAACATTTATAATACTTCTATTGTTTATTAGTACTTCAGATTGATTAAATCCAACCGCTGCAAATACAAGTGTGCTGGCATTGTTTATAACAGATACTTTGTACTCGCCATTGGCATCTGCAGAAGCACCAGTTTTTGTCCCTTTAATAGTTACTGACGCAAACGAAATTGCGTTTCCTTGCTCATCCGTAATTCTACCAGTAATTATTGTATCGGTTAATTGTTTAAATGCGGCTACTCCAAAAAAAATAAAGGGTAGCATAAGAAGGATAATTTTTTTCATAACAATTGTTTTTGAGTGAGATAATGATGTTTGGTAAACCTACTTTTATACCAGATGCTAATATTTTGTGAAATACATAACCCTTTGTAAAAAAATAATTTTATAACTTTATACTATTGGCATTTATAAAAAAAATATCATCCAGCTTTACCGATAGCGAACTTGTGCTGCAGTATAAGGATACTAGCAATATGGATACCCTTGGGGATTTGTATGGGCGCTACATGGATTTGTTATACGGAGTTTGCTTAAAATATTTTAAAGAACCTGATGAGGCGCAAGATGCGGTCATACATATTTTTGAAGAGTTGGTGACAAAAGTAAAAAAGTATGAAATAGACAATTTTAAAGGTTGGTTGTATCAACTAGCTAAAAATCATTGCTTAATGAAATTGCGAAGCCGAAAAAGCCAACCTGTTAATGTTGATGCAGATCTTATGCATTTGCAAGAAAACATGCATCTAGAGGATGTAATGCAGAAAGAAACGAACTTAATAGTAATGGAACATTGTATAGAACAGCTGCCAACAGAACAAAAAGCAGCTATACAACTCTTTTATTTGCAAGAAAAATGTTATAAAGAAATTGCAGATACAACAGCTTTGGATATAAATAAAGTGCGAAGCTTTATACAAAATGGCAGGCGAAATTTAAAAATATGTATGGATAAAACCGCTTTGCAAAAAGCAGAATAAATGAACAACGAAAAAATATATACCGCAGCAGACTTTGCAAGTTATCATGCAGGCAATATGCCTGTACAAGATATGCATGCGCTTGAAAAAGCAGCTTTAGAAGATCCTTTTTTGGCAGATGCTTTGGAAGGCTATGTGCATACCAATACTGCAATGGCAGATATTGAAACTTTAAAAGGTAAATTATTTCTAAAAGAGAAAGAGGAAACAAAAGTAGTAGCTATACCTTCAAATAAAAAGTGGATGCGTGCTGCAGCGTCTATTGCTATTGTATTTGGTGTAGGCTATTTATTTTTTGCATTAAATAAAAATGATGAAACTGTACCGCTTGCTAAAAATGATATAACCCAAGAGGTAAAAATTGATTCTACTAATGCAAGCAAAATAGATGTGGTAACCAATGAGTCTACCCAAGATGTGGACAAACAAAAACAAACAACTACAGTTCAATCCAATGGGTTTACAAAAAAAGATACCAATACATTGTTATTAGCAGATAATACGTTTAGTACTACTCAAGGTACAAATACATGGCAAGCTGCTCCTGCTTCACCCGCCATTTCTAAAACAGGAGAAATAGCTATGGAATCAAAAGCAGCAGAACCTTTGCAAAAAGATGCTTTAGATAATGATACCAAGTATAAAGAGCAGAGTGCCAATTTGGTTCAAAATAATAGAGTACAAAACAATGCTATGAATTATTACAACTATAATGGTGTTGTACAAACAGCTACTGGCGGGCCTATGCAAAATGCTACCATAAAACTGAAGAATTCAAATATTGTAACACAAACTGATGATAAAGGTAGATATAACTTTACGGCAGCAGATAGTGTGGCCAATGTATCTATAGCGGCTATAGGGTATGATAAAAAAGAGGCTCTTTTAAATTCAAATGCATCACAAGTTTTAAGGTTGGATAATAAGAATAGTAATTTAGATGAAGTGGTCGTAACTGGTATGGGGGTTAGAAAGAAAAGTGCTATAGCAAGCAGTAGAGCTAAGTTATCTGAAAAAACGCTTTCGGGTAAAGTTTCTGGCGTGCAAATAGAATCGGAGGAAGCTGATAAATTTGCGGTATTTAAAAAACAAAAAAATATAGAAATTGATAGTTCTAAATATAAACTAGAAGCAAAATCATTTTATAACTATGTAAATGAAAACATAAAACCAGAGGTGGATGAATTTGGTTTAGAATACGAAGGGCAAGTGATTTTATCTTTTACCGTAAATAAGTATGGCGACCCAAGGGATATTAAAGTAGTAAAATCTTTGAACGAAAAGTGCGATACGCAAGCCAAAAAATTATTAGAAAGCGGGCCAAGTTGGTATTTCCCAAAAGGAGAAAGAAGAACGGTGGTGATTGAGTTTTAAAAACCTAACCCTGTTTTTTGCACAAATAAAAACATATATTGCAATAAAATACAGCAAATCTATGCAGGGGTTAGAAACTAACAATAGTTCTATTTGGCTTAAAAAAAGAACTGTTTTTATCATTTACTTTCTTAGCATCAATGTTATTAATATTCAATCAATCATTACGCATAAGCTTAATGTTTGGAAAATATTTAGATATTCGTATTATCATCTTCTTCAGCACAAAGATATTTATGCTTTTTGGCCACAAGATTATTTTGACCAATATCAATATAGCCCAAGTTTTCCATTATTATTTGCCCCTTTTGCAGCATTGCCATACTATATAGGTTATTTTTTGTGGAATAATTTGAACATGATGTTAATGCCTTATCTGCTGTTTAAAATAAAAGGCATTGATGATAATAAAAAAAGCATTATTTGTTATTTTGCTATTTTAGAAATGCTTACTTGCTTGCAAGGCACACAGACTAATGTAATGATAGCCATATTAATGTTGACAGCATTTTTAAGTTTTGAAAATAAAAAGTATTGGTTGGCTGCATTTGCCATTGCAGCAGGTGCGTATATAAAGGCTTATCCGCTTGTAGCCGCTTCACTCTTTTTATTATATCCAAATAAAATAAATTTTTCTTTAAAATTCATAGTGGCTATGTTGGTTTTAGGAGCCTTGCCGCTGTTGGTTATTTCTCCTAAAGAATTAGGTATGCTATATCATAATTGGTATGCAGAATTAATGGTAGACCAAGGGGATAATAGTGGAAGAATTTCTCTTACTGGTTTAATACAAGCATACTTTAATATATCTGATGCTGGAAAATTGTTTGTACAGATAGGAGGCGTGTTTATGTTTTGCTTAATGTATGTACGGTATAAACTTTTTTCAAACTACCACTATAGGTTATATTTTTTAAGCGTATTACTAATATGGGGCGCTATTTTTAATCATGCCGGAGAAATATATGGATATGCCATTGCTATTTGGGGAATCGGCATTTGGTATGCTTTGCAAAAACCAAGTAAAGCGCTTAATATTTTTATGTGGCTGTTTTTATTTTTTGGTACGGTGCTTTCCATAGACCCCACACCGCATATTATTTTGGATTACATTTATAGCCATGGTTTAAAAGCGTTGCCTTTCACCATCATGTTTGGATTAATGATTTGGGAAATGTTGAAAGGAAAATCTTATTCTTTTAGTTTGGAAAAACAAACTTAGTTGTTGGTTGTTTTTATATGTATTGGATAGTAAAAGAGGAATTTCTACACAAGTAAAGAGACGAGAAAAGATATACTGTTAAACGGAGATTATTAATTGGCTTTTATCAAAAACCAATTAATAAAAAAGTTCTATTTGCCACAACCGCTCAATTATTGCTTCTCAGACTTCTAAAAAAGTCACCAATATTTTTTTGATAGATATTGATGGCTTTAGTGATTTATAAAATTGCTTAATAATCTATCACTTGTTCTTTCATTTCTGGCATTACCCTCCACTCGTATTGTTGATTGCGCAGCTGAGGCTCAAAGCCCGCCATGCGTATAGAATCTTGAATGGTATTGGATGTAAAACGATGTGGCGCACCTGCAGCACTTACTACATTTTCTTCTATCATTATACTTCCAAAATCGTTGGCACCTGCATTCAAACAAATCTGTGCTACTTCTTTACCTACAGTAAGCCAACTTGCTTGTATGTTTTTTACATTGGGTAGCATAATGCGGCTCATGGCTATCATACGAATATACTCTTCTGGTGTAGTAAGGTTGTGTACACCACGTATACGGGCTAGCAACGTATCTGCATCTTGAAAAGTCCATGGTATAAAAGCTAAAAAACCTTTGGCATCTTCTGGCTTTCTACTTTGTACTTCTCTAATTTTTACAAGATGGTCAAAGCGTTCTTCTAGTGTTTCTACATGGCCAAACATCATAGTGGCGGATGTTGTAATGTGTAGTTTGTGTGCTTCGTGCATTACATCTAACCACTCTTGAGCACCACATTTCCCTTTACTAATTAGTCGCCTAACTCTGTCTGTAAGTATTTCTGCACCTGCGCCTGGCAAGCTATCCATACCAGCAGCTTTTAAAGCAATGAGTACTTCGCTATGGGTACTTTTTTCTAACTTGGTTATATGGGCTACTTCTGGTGGGCCAAGCGTGTGTAATTTTATATTTGGGTAAAGGCTTTTTAGTTCTTTAAATAAATTTACATAAAAAGATAAGCCTAGCTCAGGGTGGTGACCGCCTTGCAATAACAATTGATCCCCACCATACATAATGGTTTCTTCAATTTTTTTCTTATAAGTTTCTATATCTGTTATGTAGGCATCTTTGTGACCTGGGATACGGTAAAAATTGCAAAATTTACAATTGGCAGTACATACATTGGTAGTATTTACATTTCTATCTATCTGCCAAGTTACTTTTCCATGAGGCACTTGTATTTTTCTACACTCGTTTGCTACATACATTAATTGGGTAAGTGCAGCGTTTTCAAATAAAAACACGCCTTCTTCTACAGTAAGAAACTCAAAAGCCAAAGCTTTCGCCAATAAATCATTTACATTCATAAAAACCGATTTTAATTGCTTTGCAAAATTACATTCATTAACTTGTATTATTAAAAGTATTGCGATATAAAAACGATTATTATCATATGTTGGTTCTTTGTTACAGAAAGTTGTTTTGCGCAAGCCAAACTGAAGGCGGAGGATGCTACATTGTTAGAAACGATACCTATAAAACTTTATACAGGAGGTGTTATTGTTATTGAAGCAAAATTGAATAACATTGCCGAACCGCTTAATTTTATTTTAGATACTGGTAGCGGTGGAATTTCTTTGGATTCTACTACTTGTGCCGAATTTAATGTTTCATCTCGCATAACAGATACACTTGTAAGTGGTATTGGTGGCACCAAAAATGTAGCTTATGCTTTTAATCAAACACTTACAACAGGTAAGCTTACCACCAAAAACCTTCATTTTTATATAAATGATTATAGCTTATTAAGCAGTGTGTATGGGGAGAAGATTGATGGCATTATTGGATTTGGGTTATTAAGTAGGTATATATTCAATATTAATTTTGACTCTTCTTTTATTAAAATATATAGTCCGGGTAAGTATAAATATGATTTCGGGGGTACAATGATGTATCCAACTTTTTCTAGATTGATAGCACACACGGTTAACATAAAAGACAAATTAAAAGTAGCTACCAATGTATATTTTGACACAGGAGCTGGATTATGTTTATTGCTCACCGAAAATTTTTTAAGAGATAATAAAATTTTATTGTCTCGTAGAAAACCAGTTATTACAGAAGTGCAAGGCTTAAATGGAAAAAGGAAAATGCGGCTAACGATAGTAAAGCGCTTACAAATTGGACCATACATATTTAGAAATGTACCTACCAATTTATATGACGATGAGGAAAATGTAACATCTTATCCTTATACTGCAGGTTTATTGGGTAATGATATTTTACGTAGATTTAATGTTACCCTTAATTATCCATCAAGAGAAATATACCTTAAGCCAAATGCAAATTTTGATGACCCATTTGATTATGCGTACACAGGGTTGACATTGTATAATTTTGATAATAAAATTTTTGTTGATGATATTGTAGTGGGTTCGCCTGCTGACAAGGCAGGTTTAAAAAATGGGGACGAAATTATTTGCATTTCAAAAGATTGTTCGGGTAAAATTCAAGCTTACGAAAACCTATTACAAAAGGCCAGAGAATCTGTAAAAATAATTATAAGCAGAGACAGCAAGGTTTTATTTATTTCACTATTTCCGCTTAGCATTCGTTAGTAAAAAATACAAGAAAGGCTTCGTACATTTGCATATGATTAAGTTTGAAAAATTTACTTTAGATAATGGTCTTCGTGTATTGGTACACGAAGATAAGAGCACGCCTATGGCTGTTATAAATGTTTTGTATGATGTAGGGGCTAAAGATGAAAATCCCGATAAAACAGGGTTTGCACATTTGTTTGAACACTTAATGTTTGGGGGTAGTATAAACATACCTGTGTATGATGAACCCTTGCAAACTGCCGGCGGAGAAAATAATGCCTATACAACCAATGATCTTACGAACTATTATTGTCAACTACCTGCAGAAAATATTGAAACTGCTTTTTGGTTAGAGAGCGATCGAATGTTGAGCTTGGCTTTTAGTAAAAAAAGTTTAGAGGTACAAAGAAAAGTTGTATGCGAAGAATTTAAAGAACATTATATAAATAAGCCATATGGAGATGTTTGGCACAAACTTCGTGAGCTAGTTTACACTACACATCCTTATAAATGGATGACAATAGGCGCATCCTTACAGCATGTAGAAGATGCTACGCTAGATGATGTAAAAGCATTTTTTAAAAAACATTACAACCCAAGTAACGCTATACTTACAGTGGCTGGAAATGTGGATGTAGCACAAGTAAAACTTTTAGCAGAAAAATGGTTTGGTCCTATACCTGCTGGAGAAAAATATAATAGAAGCCTACCAGTAGAGCCAAAGCAAATCGCACCTAGAATGCTAGAAGTAAAAGCAGATGTGCCTCTAGATGCTTTGTATAAGTGTTGGCATATTTATCCACGTACAGATGATCGATATTATACAGCTGATTTAATTTCTGATATTTTGAGTGGTGGAGGTTCTTCAAGATTATACCAAAGCTTGGTAAAGGAACAGCAGCTTTTTAGCAACTTAGATTGCTACCATATGGGGAGTACAGATGCTGGCATAATGGTAATAGAAGGAAAACTGGTAAAAGGCGTGGATATTAAAAAAGCAGAAGCTGCTGTAAATGAAGAAATAAAAAAAATGCAAGCATCTGGTATTACGGTAGAAGAGTTGGAAAAAGTGAAAAACAAAACAGAAAGCGCCATGGCTTTTGAAGATATGAGTGTAATGAATAGGGCATCTAGCATTGCTATGTATGAATTGCTTGGTGATGCAGAGTTGATGAATAGCGAACTTGAAAAATACCGTGCTGTAACAGCAGAAAATATTTTAGAACAAACAAGAATAATTTTTGATGATAACAATTGTAGTACGATGTATTATTTGAGTAATAATTAATTTAATAAATTTGATAAAATTGTCAAACAATGCCAACATTAAAAATTAATAAAGTAAAAAAAGAAATAGAAACATTGTCTTCAAGTTTATCATCTAACGATGCACAAGATATTTTTTATGACATTGTGTTTAAAAAGAAAGTGGAGGAAGGATTAAAAGAAGCGGATGCTGGAATGGTTACAGATTGGAAATTGTTCAAGAAAGAAATGAGAACATGGTACAAATCAAAATAACCAGTAAAGCAAAAAAAGATATTAAAAACATTTTTAAATACATTAAGAAAGACTCTTATCAAAATGCAGAAATGGTTGCAGAAGCAATTATTAGAAAAATTGATACGCTTTTTATACAACCGGATTTTGGAAAAATTGTAAAAGAGTTTAATAATCCAAACTTAAGAGAATTAAAGTTGTTTAAGTATAGAATTATTTACAGACTTATAACGGCGTCACATATTGAAATTATTACAATACACCACAGCTCAAGATTATTAAATAACAACCCACATTTAAAAGATTTTTTTGACTAATATTATGCTCAACAGAACCATAGCACCCATAATAACAGACGCCACAGATTTTAATTTAAAACTAAAACCATATACGCTTTTTCATTTAGATAATGGAGTGCCTGTATATACCATTGACGCTGGTGCACAAGATGTACTTCAAATAGAATTGGTTTTTTACGCAGGCAACTTTTTTGAAAAAAACAAAGGGGTAGCATCCGCTACCAATTTTTTATTAAAGAATGGAACCACCACCCGTACTGCATTTCAGTTAAATGAAACCTTTGATTATTATGGTGCAAGTTGCTCAAGAGCATGTTATAATGAAACATCTACTTTGTCATTGCATACTTTGAGCAAGTATACAGATAAGCTATTGCCACTTATGAATGACATGCTTACCAATTCCATTTTTTTGCAAGAAGAATTGAATATTTTTAAACAAAATTCGAAACAGCGCCTTACAGTTAACTTACAAAAATGCGAGTTTGTGGCAGCAAGAAAAATTGATGTATTATTATATGGCGAAAGCCACCCGTATGGGGCATTTACTAAACCTGAAGATTTAGATGCATTAGACGTGGAAGACCTAAAAGCTTTTTACAAGCAATATTATTTAAATGGAACTTGTGCCATATTTGTGGCGGGTAAATTACCTACAAATATTCAAGCTTTATTAAATGAAAATTTTGGGAAACTTGCCTTAACCAAGCCAAGTTTTATTGTTTCAGAAATAAAAACGATACAAGCGATAGAAAAAAAATATAGAATTCAAAACGATGAAAATGCAGTGCAGGGTGCTATAAGAATTGCACAACCATTTCCCAACCGCCATCATGAAGATTTTAAAAAAGTGATCGTTTTAAATACAATATATGGAGGCTTCTTCGGCTCTAGGCTTATGAGCAATATTAGAGAAGAAAAGGGCTATACCTATGGCATTTATAGTTATTTGCAAAATCATATGCAAGAAAGTGCATGGCTCATCAGTACCGAGGCAGGAAAAGATGTATGTGATGCAACCATAGAAGAGATTTATAAGGAAATGAAAATAATGCGAGAAGAGTTGATAGATGATGAAGAACTTTCATTGGTAAGAAATTACATGATAGGGGGTATTTTAGGCGATCTTGATGGGCCTTTCCAAATAATGGCTAAGTGGAAAAATATTGTGTTAAACAATTTAGATGAAAAATATTTTTATGATTCTGTAACTGCTATTAAAAATACTGGGGCAGAAGAGCTACAAGCACTGGCACAAAAATATTTACAGCCCGAGAAGTTTTATGAATTAGTGGTGTATTAGCAGGTTACGGGTTTAAAAGTTATAAGTTGCGGGTTAGGGTAAATAGGTCAACAACAATTTAACAATTTAACCATTTTATAAAATGAATTTCATCATTAAAATATTCATTTCAGCCATCATAGCATTTGTACTTTCAAAAATTTTATCTGGCGTGCACATTGATAGTATTGTTACGGCATTAATATTTGCAGTAGTGCTGTCTTTACTAGATGCTATTGTAAAGCCAATTTTAGTTGTGCTTACGCTGCCTGTAACTGTCGTGACACTTGGCTTGTTTCTTTTTGCCATAAATGCCATCGTTATTTTATTGGCTGCTAGATTAATAGACGGAATAAAAATAGATGGTTTTTGGTCAGCTATGTTGTTTAGTATTATACTTTCTATATTTGATACAGCAGTACAAAAATCTATGGATAAGGGTAAATCGTAGCTACTAATATTAAACGTTGTAAATTTGTATTATGAAAAAGCTACTATTCTTTTTATTGATAACTGTCACATACCTTAATAGTATTGCACAATGCTCTATGTGCACTAAAACAGCTTCTCAATTGGGAGAGAAACCTGCACAGGGGCTTAATTCTGGCATTCTTTATTTAATGTTTACACCTTTTATAATTGTAGGTTTTGTGGCTTGGAGGTGGTGGAAGGGGAATAGAGAGATGGAATAAATTTTAAAAAAATTTTAAATTTAATAGATGTTTAATTTTTTAAAAAAGAAGAAAAAAATAATATCACCACCCGTTATTGTTTACGAAAGAAATTTTACAGCTCTTGAACTATCAGATATGAAAGCTCAACCAGCATGTGTAAATGGGCTTGTAGAATTTGAAGGTAAGTTATTTCAATTTCATGATGCAGCTAGTTTTTATGTAACACACAAAGAAATATTTGTTGATAAAATTTATGAATATATTTCTAAAACTGAAAACCCTATTATTTTAGATTGTGGAGCTAACATGGGGCTAAGTGTGCTTTTTTTTGCAAAGCACTATCCCAATGCAACCATTATAGCTTTTGAACCTGAGGAGCCCATTTATAATATTCTAAAAAGAAATGTAGAGGCTTATGGTTTGCAAAATGTAACATTGCATAAAAAGGCGGTTTGGTATGAAGAAACTACATTACAATTTTTCACAGATAAAGGAATGGGCGGCAGCATTGCAAATGTTTATACAAACCAAGAGCCAACATTAGTTGAAACAATAATAATGTCAGATTTTTTAAAAGAGAAAGTGGATTTTCTTAAAATGGACATTGAAGGGGCAGAATATAAAGTTTTAAAAAGTTGCGGGGCATTATTGCAAAACGTAGAAAATATTTTTGTAGAATACCATAGCTTTATAAATGAAGAACAACATCTGGATGATTTGTTATTGTTACTAAAACAAAGTGGTTTTAGATATCATCTAAAACAATCTTTTTCTAGAACGACACCTTTTACCGATAGATTTTTGGCTTGCGAAAATATGGATTTGGCAATAAATATCTTTGCTTACAGAGACCCTCATTAAATTTTTTATTACCAACTAATACTTAGAAATAAACTTATACAAATTAGAAATATTGTTAGCTTTAATAGTGGTATACAATTCCTTTTTGCTTATCCCTTTCATTCTTTTTTGTTGTATCAATAAAAAAGCTTTTTCTGCAAGAAGTTGATACTTTTTACTTGAAGTTTTATTATGCAACAGAGTTTTTACTATACTTCCATACAAGTCGTTTACCCCAATATTTTTTGTTGCCACTGTTTTTATAATATCAATTTGTGGTACATCGTCATTTATTGTTGCAGGCAAAATTAAATGTAGGTTTTCAAGCATGGTCGCGGCCTGCGGCCTATCGCTTTTATTTACTACAAAAATATTGGCTATTTCCATTAAGCCAGCTTTCATCATTTGTATTTCATCTCCACTTTCTGGTACAAGTACCACCACGGTTGTATCCGCAAGCCCTGCTATTTCTATTTCGCTTTGTCCTACTCCTACTGTTTCTATAATGATGTAATCAAAGCCTGCTATTTTTAAAACATCTGTTATCTCAATAATTTTAGGATTAAGTCCGCCGAGTGAGCCTCTTGTAGCAAGAGAGCGTATATATACATTTGGCTCATTGTACCACCTGCTCATTCTTATCCTATCTCCAAGCAGAGACCCCATGTTAAAAGGCGAGGAAGGATCTACACACAGCAAAGCTACTTTTTTGTTTTCGTTTACAAAACAAGCAATCAGTGCATCCGTCAAAGTGCTTTTTCCTGCGCCAGGTGGACCAGTAATGCCAATTATAGGTGTTTCTGACATATTTAAATTTTGTAAAAAAATATCATAACCATCATATTCATTTTCTACAAGAGAAATACACCTTGCTAGGCTTTTTCTATCACCGGCTATTATTTGTTGTAAAAAAAAATTCCACATAACTTACTATTTGAGTAGGTATTTAATTTTTTTGTAAAAATGTTTTATTTGCCGCCGATTTAAAAATTTCTTTTTCTTTAATAATTATGTTCTTATAGTCTTTAAATTTCAATATTTCTGTATCGTAGTTTTTAATACAATTATAAATTTGTACTACTATCTGCGGAATATATTTTTCCGATTTTTCAAAATGGAATTCATCTAAAATAGGCATGTCTTCTTTAAACTTTGCGGACCCATCTTTACCTATTATTAAACAACAATCTTTTAAGCACGCTTCTCTTGGCATTCTTTCTTTACCTATATGGTAGCCAAAATCTATATATACTTTTGCTTTTGCCATTAAGCTAGAAACTTGAGTGGGAGATAAATTTTCTACCGCAACCCAATTTAATGATGAACTTAATTGTATTATTTTTTCTAAAAAAAAGTCATTTTTTTTTGGGTTATAAATAACCATATTTTCCTTAACGTCATTGCTACTTGTTTCATTTGTAAAAGCATCGTTCATATAATCTGAAATTCTTCCGATAACATTTAATTCCTTCTTTTTTAAAAAAACGTAAGAAAAATAAGAATGAGCAATGTGCATTACTTTAAGTTTTTTTAAATTTTTAATAGTTGGTATAGGATAATTTTTAAAATAGCGTTTAAATGTAAATTTTGGAATTGTCATTTTTAGATGCTCTTCAGCTTGGTTTAATGATATAAAAAAATTAGTTACACTAAGCCACCAAACAATTTTTTGAGCTTTAATAAACTTTGTATTCCATAAATAAATACAAAATGTTTCTGGAAAAATAACAATATTCTTTTCACTGTCATTTTCAATTTGTAAAACAAAAGGCACATTATAGCTTGTATAAATGTCATCTATAGGCCTTTCGTACTTATCTTTATCAAAATTAAAATATAGCATAAATGTATTTATACCATTATTTAATAACTCTGCCCCTAATTGATGTAAAGCCTCGGGGCCGCCAGTTGCAAAATTAGATGGACAAATAATATATACTGTATTTTGTTTTGTTATCATATGAGTTTCGATATCTAATAAGCTAAATTAGTTTAAACAAGTTTAACTACTAGAATATTTTATTAATACATTTTTACTTAAAGCAATTATTATATCATTTGAAATACAGCAAAGGCATATCAGTAGTAATACCCAATTATAATGGCAACTTATTGCTACCTGAAATTTTACCTTGTTTATATGAAGCTTTAAAAAACTCAAAAGTAGCATACGAAGTTATCTTGGTAGATGATTGTTCTACAGATAATACAATTGCATTTTTGCAAAATAATTACCCGGCTATTATTTTATTGCAAAATGAAACAAACAAAGGGTTTTCACCTACAATAAACAAAGGCATTTTTGCAGCGCAATACAGCTTGCTTTTATTGCTCAATAGTGATGTAAAACTTACGCCACATTATTTTGATCATTTATTTCCTTATTTTGATAACGCAGATACATTTGGTGTAATGGGGCGGATCATAGGATGGGAAGATGATAAAATACAAGATGGCGGAAAATATCCTTCAATGCAAGGTGTAAAAATAAAAACATCTGTAAATTATATCCCTAAAGAAAGTAAAATAGGCGATAGATTATACAGCATGTACTTATCTGGTGCAAATGCATTGGTGAATACAGAAAAAATAGTAAAGCTTGGTGGCTTTGACGAATTGTTTGCACCTTTTTATATAGAAGATGTAGAATTGTCTATACGTGCATGGCGCATGGGCTGGAAATGCTATTATGAACACAATGCTGTATGTAAGCACAAAACATCTACTACAATAAAAACTAAGGAAAGTAAAAATTTTATAAATACCATTTACTATAGAAATAAAATGTTTTTACATGCTATTCATTTATCAGGGTTCAAGCTTTTTCTTTGGTACTTTACTTTAGTGCCAGAAGTTTTTATTCATTTAATTACTGCTAGGTGGTATTATTTTACATCTCTTAAATACTTTTTAAGAAATAGTAGGGGAATGCGATTAAGTAAAAACAAATTCTCTTCTATTGGAAAGAAACAATATTCTTTGGTTCAAGTTTTTAAAGATATAAAGAGTAATTTGTTTGAAAAAGTAATAAGGCTGTAATCATACTACCTTTATTAAAATTTTATATTTACATGTAATTACCATTATTTATTAGCTATCAATTTATTGTATGAAAAAAAGCTATCAATTTTTGTTGTTTTATTATTTTCTTTAAACAATTGTTATTCTCAATTTAAATTTGGGGTAAGTAGTGGATTGAAAATATCAAATTACATTACTAAAAATTCGTTTGAGAATATATCAACGAATCTATTCACTACACAAAAATTAGGAATGAATGCAGAAGTTGGGATAGAGTATAGGTACAGTAAAAAAAGTGCTATTAAATTAGATATTGGTTTGGAAAAGCGAAACTATGATTTTCAAATTCATAGGGGCTACCGATGGAATTCTTTCATAACACAAAAAAAATACAGTGTTAATTATTTGAATTTATTAATAATGTATAAACGTTACTTGAATAAAAACAAAGTATTTTTAGAAGGTGGTTTAAGTTTTCAAAACCACATTAGCAATAAATATAAATTGAATGTGATTTTATCATATGCTGCCCCAGCGTTTCCGCCAAAATATTATTTAATACCCCCAGATGAAAGAGCAGATAAATCTACATTATTAGATTTAAATCAAAATTCATACGGAGCGGTTTTAAATGTGGGATATCACATAACAAAACACTTTTACATACACCCTGGATTGCATTACAATTTTATACCTTTAAAAACGGACCACACTTTTAACATTGACAAATTATTTAATCTAAACATAATAAGCTTGAATATAGGCGTAGGCTATGTTTTTTAATTTTGTTTTAAAAAATAATTGTAAATAATTGAGATTCTTCTTTTTTTTTGCGCCCAATTAACCCATTTTTTTTATAAAAAGGGATATCGAACAAGTTGTTTAAAAACAAAAAAGAATATACTGCTGTTAAAAAGTTAATTTTTAAATTTTGAATTTCTCAGGTAAAATTGAGTGCAAGTAATTTGATCAACAAATGAAGAAAGTTTCAAAAAATATGCCCTGCATTTACTGCAGATTGTTCGGTATAACACTGTTAGATTATTGGAAAAACAACTAAATCATTTGGATGAATTGCTTTAAAAGCTGTTGCATCAAATACTTGATTTTTAATATTATTAACGTTTTCACATTCCTTGGGGCATTATATCCACAACCTATAGCATCATAAATTCCGTCATTGGATGTGTAGCAATCCACTTTGTCTTTGTGTTAAATTTTTATCGCCGATTTGATTTTCTTGTTCTTGCTGAATTTCTTTCTTACAAGAAAAGAAGGATAAAGTTAGAGTTAATAAGAAAAAACTAATTAACTTACTCTTTTGTATTTTGAATGTGCTATGTTATACCTAAAATTAAAATTTGGTTTTATGCAACTTACATTTTTTTTATATCAAAAAATCATTCAAAGTTATCTGTGTTTCGTTAAATTAAAATATTAAATTATTATTGTCCGAGATAAATAAGATAAAGGGTGGATTTTCCACCCTTTTATATTATACTTGATTTACGAGAAAAAGGATAATATGGACAAATCTACAAATTATGTCGGACAGCCGATA
>JAYSWO010000392.1:0-8732 GCA_043717975.1 Ferruginibacter sp.
CTGTGCAGCTTTTATCAAACCAAGGTTTCCTTCATTTATCAAATCTGACAAGGAAAGCCCCTGATGCTGGTATTGCTTAGCCACAGAAACCACAAAACGCAAATTGGCTTGTACCAATTTATCCAAAGCACGCTGATCACCCATTTTAATTTTTTGAGCAAGAATGGTTTCTTCCTCGGGTGTTATCATCGATATTTTAGATATTTCTTGGAGATATTTTTCAACCGCTTGAGAATCTCTATTGGTTATCTGGGTTGCTATTTTTAATTGCCTCATTGTAAGTAATTAGTTTGCGAATTTTACGTTTTGCATTTGCAAATGTGTGCAAAGGTACATTTTTGACTCTGCTTTTCAAAAAATAATATGGAAATATTTTGTTGTTTGAAGAATAATACATATAACAAATACCGTGCTAAAAAATGGCAAACGTACATTTTTTAGGGAATTACAATACGACGTGGATAAATGGTGAAAAAAGATAAAATGCCGAAGGGCTGCGGGATAGAAGTGAAAACCGAAGCGCAGCGAAGGTTGTAGCGAATAGCCCGAGCAAAAGCTCAATAAAGTACTGAAGCTAACAGCCCCAAACTGCTTTTAAGTTTTTTTTCTGTCATATTATTAAATGGCTTAATTACATTTGTTGCATGAACATAGATTTACGCTCCGATACCTTTACCAAACCATCCACAGCTATGCTGGATTGTATGTTTAATGCCCAAGTGGGCGATGATGTGTTTGGGGAAGACCCAACAGTAAATGAATTGGAAGCCTATTGTGCCAGCTTGTTTGGCATGGAAGCGGCTATTTTTTGCCCGAGTGGTACCATGACAAACCAAATAGCTATTAAATGCCATACACAACCTGGCGATGAAGTGATTTGCGATAAAGTAAGCCATGTATATATTTATGAAGGTGGTGGTATTGCTTTTAATAGTGGTGCACAAGTAAAAACGATAGATGGTATTCGTGGATTGGTAACCGCTGAAGACGTGGTGGCCTGCATAAACCCAGATGATGTGCATAAAGCCAATACAGCTCTTGTAGTATTGGAAAATACTGGTAATAGAGGCGGTGGTAGTTGTTATGAATTTGAGGAGATATTAAAAATAAAAAAAGTATGTGAAGCTCATAATTTAAAATTGCATTTGGATGGTGCAAGATTATTTAATGCATTGGTAGCGAAGCAACAAACTGCCAAACAATATGGAGAAGTGTTTGATAGCATTTCTATTTGCCTAAGTAAAGGATTGGGCACTCCACTTGGAAGTGTATTAATTGGTAAAGCAGATTTTATAAAAAAAGCAAGACGGGTAAGAAAAGTATTTGGTGGTGGTATGCGGCAAGCGGGTTATATGGCTGCAGCAGGTTTGTTTGCCTTACATAATAATGTAGAACGTTTGGCAGATGATCATCAGCATGCCAAGCAAATAGCTCATGCATTATTGGAAAAAGATTTTGTAGGCAAAATGATGCCTGTGGAAACGAATATCATCATTTTTGAAATATTGAGCGATGGTGGACCGGTAGTTTTTTGTGAACGCATGAAACAACAAGGGATATTGTGTTTGCCGATTTCGGCTACGCAGGTACGCATGGTTACTCACTTAGATGTGCATGAAGATATGGTGGCTCATATACTGCAGGTTTTACATGCTATGTAGGTATTAGCACAAAGTATTTATATTTGCTTTAATACTAAAGCACTAACGAAAATGTCTTTCTTTTTAAAAGAGTTTACCATTTTTAGTCGCAAAATATCTTTTGCTGCTATTTGTTGGTTTTTACTGGCCATCATAGCCGCCGTTATTCAAATAAAAAGAGGTGTTTCGGGATACAATAATTACTTAATTTTCGAAGGCGTTTTTTGGCATACTTTTCATCAATCCCATTTATTTATAGCATACCCTACAGAGTATTTGGATACCAATCACTATGGTCCTTTTTTTAGCATTATTATTGCGCCATTTGCCATTATAGAAAATAATATTGGCTGCTTTTTGTGGTGCATTGCCAATGCCGCTTTTTTGTTTTATTCTGTTCGTCGTTTACCAGTATCATTTACAAAACAAAATATAGTATTTCTTATTGGCGCATTAGAAATGATGACAGCCATACACAACACACAGTTTAACCCCATGCTTACGGCATGGATCATGTTGGCATATATTTTAGTGAAAGAAGAAAAAGATTTTTGGGCTACCCTATTTATTGCAGCCGGTATTCTTACAAAATTATATGGCATTGTGGGGCTGGCATTTTTCCTTTTTTCTAATAATAAGGGTACATTTTTGTGGTCATTTGTAATGTGGATGGTTGTGTTGTTTTGCTTACCCATGGTTATTTCGTCTCCACCATTTATTGTACAATGCTACAAGGATTGGTATGGTTCTTTAATGGAAAAAAATAGCATTAATACAGAATCTATTATGCAAGGCATGACGGTAATGCGGCTTGTAAAAAAGACTTTTAACTTAGCACAATTGCCTGATATTGTTTTTTTAGGCATTGCAGCTATCATGTACTTATTGCCCTTACTGCGTTTCAAATTATTGAAATCCGTCAATTTTCAACTATCTTATCTTGCTTTTTTATTAATAGGTTTGGTTATATACAGTTCATCGGCAGAGAGTGCTACTTTTGTAATAGCCATGATGGGCGTGGCTATTTGGTATATATTGCAAGAGGAAAAAAAATGGTGGGTGTTAACGCTATTGGTTTTTGCTTTGTTGCTTACAAGCCTTTCTACCACAGATTTTTTTCCAAAATTCATAAAAGTAGAGTATGTTCGCCCTTATGCATTAAAAGCGTTGCCTTGTTTTTTGGTTTGGTTGGCCATTGCTTATCAATTACTCACTAAAAAGTTTGATGATATAAAACTTGTAAATGAATAAAAAGATTACGATAATAATTCCTGTATACAATGAAGTAAGTAACCTTACTTTAATGCTAGATGCCCTAAAAAATGTATTTGCCCCTTTACCCTACCATTACAATATTATTTTTGTAGATGATGGTAGCAGCGATGATAGTTTAACTTTTATAAAACAATTGGCAAAGACAAATAGTGAGGTAAATTATATTTCTTTTTCAAGAAATTTTGGACACCAAAATGCATTAAAAGCTGGGCTAGACATGAGTGATGCAGATGCTGTAATAAGTATGGATGGTGATATGCAGCATCCGCCATCATTATTACCACAACTTTTAACTCTTTGGGAAGATGGCAATGATGTGGTGTACACCATACGCCAAGAAGAAAAAAATGTTCCATTTGTAAAACGAAAAACAAGCAATTTGTTTTATACGATTTTAAATAGATTATCATCCATAGAATTAGAACAAGGCACTGCCGATTTTAGATTGCTCGATAGAAAAGTGGTGAATGTAATTAGAGACATAAAAGAGTATGATTTATTTTGGCGTGGCATGGTAAAATGGTTAGGATTTAAACAAGCATCGGTGGAATATGCACCTGCATTGCGAGCCAGCGGTGTATCCAAATATAATTTTAAAAAAATGTTGGAGCTTGCACTAAAAGGGATTACCTCTTTTAGTACAAAACCACTCACTATTGCTATTTACCTAGGTTTTATTTGCTCTTTTGCTTCGCTTATGTATGTTCCGTATGCCATATGGAGTTTTTATTACGGTCATGCTATTTCAGGTTGGGCATCTGTAATTGTTACCATTGCTTTTTTTGGTGGCATACAACTCATGATACTTGGCATTATAGGCATGTACCTAGGCAAGTTATTTATGCAGAGCAAACAGCGCCCGCATTACATCATTAATGAAACAAATATTGTATGAAGGCTTATACCTTGTTAAGTTTTGATGTGGAGGAATTTGATATGCCATTGGAATACAATCATGCCATTTCTACAAATGAACAAATGGAAGTGGGCAAAAAAGGATTGGATGCACTGATTCCTTTGTGGGAAAAATATGATTTAACCACTACCCTTTTTACCACAGCAAATTTTGCACAAACTTTTCCTGATAGCATAAAAGCATTGGCTGCAAAACACGAAATTGCCTCGCATACATTTTACCATTCAGATTTTATAAACGAGCATCTTTTACAGTCAAGATTATTGTTAGAGGAAATATCTGGTTCGAAAGTTACTGGGCTTCGTATGCCTCGTATGCGCAAGGTAGAGATGGCAGAAGTTATTAAGGCCGGATATGCTTACGATTCATCTATAAACCCTACATATTTGCCAGGGCGTTACAATAATTTTCATTTACCAAGAACGGTTTATAGAGATGATAATATGATTCGTATGCCAGCAAGTGTATCGCCAGTGCTACGCCTACCTATGTTTTGGTTGGGTTTTAAAAATTATCCTTATTGGATGTTTTTAAAATTGTGTACCCAAACATTAAAAAAAGATGGTTATCTGTGTTTGTATTTTCATCCATGGGAGTTTACCGATATTGGTAATTACCATATGCCGAGTTATACAAAAAAACCGAATGGCAAAATTTTGTTGCAGAGACTAGAAAGATTGATAAATGATCTTGAAAAATTTTCAAATTTTTCAACCATGCAAGATTATTTATCTTTGAAACAGTTTATTAATAAAAATTAAATAGAACAATTATGTTCCCATCAGTAAATATAAAAGACACAACAGCTTGGAAAAACTTAGAAGCTAATTATGCTAAGAAGAAAGACATCAGCATAAAAACACTTTTTGCCAATGATGCCAATCGTTTTAATCAATATTCTATACAAACAGAAAATATTTTATTCGATTTTTCTAAAAATAATATTGATGAAGAAACGCTTGGTTTTTTAATAGACTTAGCCAATGAGTGCAGCCTAAAAGATGGCATAGACGCCATGTATTCAGCAGAAAAAATAAACAAAACAGAGGATAGAGCAGTATTGCATACCGCACTGCGCAATTTTAGTGGTAAGCCTGTAATGCTAGATGGTAAAGATGTAATGCCTGACATACAAGCTGTATTACTTCAAATGAAAAACTTTTGTACCAATTTGCATAATGGAAATTGGAAAGGCTACACTGGTAAAAAAATAAAATACATTGTAAATATTGGTATTGGTGGAAGTGATCTTGGACCGGTAATGGTGACAGAAGCTTTAAAACCGTATTGGGTAGAAGGAATACAAACTTTTTTTGTAAGCAATGTCGATGGTACACATATTGCTGAAACGTTTAAGAAAATTAAAGCAGACGAAACCCTCTTTTTAATAGCCAGTAAAACATTTACTACACAAGAAACCATGACCAATGCACGCTCTGCAAGAGAATGGTTTTTAGCAAACGGTGGCAAAGCAGATGATATTGCCAAACATTTTGTAGCACTAAGTACAAACAAAGTTGATGTAGAAAAATTTGGCATTGACCCGCAAAATATGTTTGTGTTTTGGGATTGGGTGGGTGGTCGCTATAGTTTATGGAGTGCTATTGGTTTAAGCATAGCCCTTACCATTGGCTACGATAATTTTGAACAATTGCTTAAAGGCGCCCATGCTTCGGATATTCATTTTACAGAAACAAGTTTTGAAAAAAATATTCCTGTATTGATGGCGTTGGTTGGCATTTGGTATAGAAACTTTTATGGCACTGCTTCTGAAGCTATTTTACCTTACGACCAATACCTGCATCGGTTTGCCGCTTATTTTCAACAAGGCAATATGGAAAGTAATGGAAAATATGTGGATAGAAATGGCACCAAAGTAATGTACCAAACGGGTCCTGTAATTTGGGGGGAACCAGGAACAAATGGCCAACATGCTTTTTACCAACTCATACACCAGGGTACAGAAATAATTCCTGTTGATTTTATTGCTGCAGCCAATAGCCATAACCCAATTGGCGATCATCAAATGAAATTGATGAGTAATTATTTTGCACAATCAGAAGCATTGATGAATGGCTCTGAAAATGAAAATCCATACCGTGTTTTTGAAGGTAATAGACCAAGCAATTCTTTTTTAATAAATAAGATTACACCTTATTCTTTAGGGCAATTAATTGCTTTTTACGAACATAAAATTTTTGCACAAGGGGTTATTTGGAATATTTATAGTTTTGACCAATGGGGTGTAGAACTTGGAAAAAAACTAGCTGTAAATATTCAAACAGAGTTGGTAAATGATGATGAAATAGCAAGCCATGATAGTAGTACCAATGGGCTTATTAATGCGTATAAGAAAATGCATGCAGCGAAAAATCAATAATACAGGTCTTTTAAGAAACTTATTACAATGAAATTTATTTTATCATTAATCATATTGTGCAGTATTGGTTTTGTATGTTTTGGCCAACACAAAGTAGAGCCCGGGATTTCTACATTAGACACTGCTTTTTTCAATAACATCAAGCATTTTCAGGTAAACCCAGCAAATGAAATATTGGTAAATAAAATAATTAGACTACCATTAGACAATATGCCTTGCTTGGTAACGAATGAAAAATTAATTGCTCCTATTCCAAATGCAGTTATAAAAAATGAAGAGATAAATAATATGCCAAATCTTTTTAAGAAAGATTAATTATGGGATATTTGTTTGAGTATTTTCTAGACTGATTTTTTCTTTGTTTTCCAATTTATCCAATTTTTTATAGGTAGATCTTTCTCTACTTTTGATAATCTTATTTCCAAGGAGTATAGATTGTTCAGATCTTTTGCTACTTTCCTAAGTATCTCTCCAACTTTTATGTAATCTTCAATTTTAAATAATCTTCTATCTAAAGGAAAATAAGTAATATAATAATCACCATATTTTACTGTAATTATGAAAGAAATAGAATCAATTTCGGTTACCAAAATTATTTTCCCTTCATGTAAGGCTTTTACTTCGTAAGCACTATCTGCAAGTAATATCAATCCTAAATCAATTCCGGCATTATTTAGATTTTCTAGAATAGAGAATGTTTTATAATTTACTAAAGTTATCTTCCACTTCCCTTTCGAAGCTTCAAATATTTCATTTTCCACTTTTTGCCCAAAGGAAATACTAGCAAGCACCAATGAAAATATAATAAGTGTTGGTTTCAGCATGTGTTTTAAAAATAAGTAGAATAAACGTTAACTATTTATAATGCTTCAAGTTTATCATTTACGTAATTCCCCTACTCGGAGGGGTGGACGCCGCAGGCGGACGGGGTGGGTTTACTTAGAAGGGCGGACGGAGTGGGCTTCCCTCAAGCGATGGACGCCGCAGGCGGACAAAGTAGGTTTACCTCTGACAATAGTGGACGAATCAGGCAGACAAAGTAGCTTTACCTCTGACAATAGTGGACGCATCAGGCAGACAAATTAGGTTTACCCTAAATAGTAGTAGACGCCGAAGGCAGGCGGCTTAGGTTTATTCCACCTAATAATAACGCTAAAAGGTAAGTTTAAACATTTTATATTTCTACTAACTTAGCTTACCAAAAAACCAACCATGGAATCTCCCCAAAAAATCTTCATTGACAACATAGAAATAAAACAACATCCCAATTATATTTTACCAGCTAACCCCAATCTAAAAGTAAGAGCAAAAGCACTTCGACAAGCAAGAAATTTACCTGAAGTTTTATTTTGGATGCAAGTAACAAAAGGCAATTTTCACAAGATAGATTTTGATAGACAAAAAGTAATTGGAAATTACATTGTAGATTTTTATGTAAAAAAATTACGATTGATTATTGAAATTGATGGTTCAAGCCATATTGGTAAAGAAGTATATGATGCCGAAAGAGAAAAAAATTTAGTTTCGCTTGGATTAACAATGTATAGAATTTCTGTTTTTGACATTATGAAAAATATGAATGTTGTTGTTGAAAGTTTGGAGAATTTTATTGTGCGGAATTATGGGGTTGGATCGGTTATATGAATCGGTTTTTTATAGGATATTAGCTTCCTATACTCTAACTGTATGATGTAAAAGTATGCCTATCCCGTCTACTTGCGGTAGCTTGTGTAACCCCATCCTGTCTACCTGTGGTAGCCTGTATTACCCGCCCTATCTACCTAGGCAGCTTGTGTAACCCACCCTGTCTACCTGCGGTAGCCTGTATTACACACCCCGTCTACCTGCAGCAGCCTGTATCACCCACCCCGTCCGCCTGCGGCGTCCACCCCTCCGTTGGAGGGGAATTTTATGCAAGTACTTCACAAAAAAATGGCCACCCTTCGGCAGCCATCTCCTATAAAACTTACAATAAATTCTTATGCATCATCCCCTTCCGCATCAGCGGCATCTTCTATATCATCTTCTTCCACTTCATCTGCAGCATCAACAGTATCGTCTACCACATCAGCCTCAGCTACAATTGGAGAAACAACATTTTCATCAGCAACCACCTCATCCAACACCAAGTTATCTTCTTCTTCTTGTTCATCTATCGATGTTATGGCTGCTATTTTATCACCTTCATCTACACGTATCAGTTTTACACCTTGTGTAGCTCTGCTTTGTTCACTAATGTTTTTCACTGCCATACGAATGGTAATACCACTCACACAAGTTATCATCAAATCTTGTGTTTCATCTACATCAAGCAAACCTGCAAGCCCGCCCGTTTTCTCCGTAATTTTTATCGTTCTTACACCTTTACCACCACGGTTTGTAACACGGTAGTTTGGTTCACCCGTTTCTTGGTCATCTAAGAAAGTGCGCTTACCATATCCATTTTCACTCACCACTAATACCGTTCTTGTTTTATCATCTTTGCTCACACAAATCATTCCTATTACTTCATCATTGGTTT
>JAYSWO010000393.1:0-3481 GCA_043717975.1 Ferruginibacter sp.
AGAAACTCTGCGCAAGATAGCGATGTAATAGCTTTCCTTAGCACACGTAAAGAAAGACAACAAGCGGCAAAGGATAATATGAAAGAAGTGCTAGATGAATACAACGTAAATGCAGTGGATACTTTGATTGGCGACATTGTGCCACCAGAGAGTTTGATGAAAACATTAACAGATAGAAAAATAGCACAAGAGGAAGAAAAAACATACAGCACACAACGCATGGCACAAGAAAAACGCCAAGGTATGGAGAAGGAAACGGCCATTGCAGATATGCAAAAAGAAATAGTAAAAGCACAACAAAGTGTGGAGATAGCTCAACGCACAGCCGATGCTACCATTAAAAAAGCAGAGGGTGATGCTACAAGTTTAAAACTACAAGTAGATGCAGAAGCACAAGCTACAAAAATGCGTGCCAATGCAGAAGCAGAAGCTACCAAAGCAAGAGCGGGGGCACAAGCGGAAGCTACCAAACTCAATGCCAGTGCAGATGCAGAGCGCATAAGCAAAACAGGTTTGGCAGAAGCAGAAAAAATAATGGCCATTGGTAAGAGTACGGCAGAGGCTTATGAACTACAAGTAAAAGCAATGGGTGACGATAATTTTACCAAATATAAAATCACCGAAGAAATTGGTAAAGGCCAAATAAAAGTAATACCAGATATTTTGATAAGCGGAAGCGGAAACGGCACTGATGGTGGTGTGAATGGATTGCTTGGAATGAAATTGATGGAGATGATGGAGGTGAAGAAGTAATTTGCAAATGTGCAAATAGGCAAATATGCAAATAGCAAATGCAAATTTGTAAATGAATAGGTGAATTTTAAAAGTGTCAACGATGAAAAAAGTTGACACTTTTTTAAAGATTTGTTTATGGGCCGAAGTACCTTAATTGAGCTTCAGTGGCGACGCTCCGTTCATCAGTATATCTTTATTCATCTTTTATTATGCAATAGATTGAAACGAATATTATGTATAAAAACTGACAAGCAATAAAAACTAAAACAGTGAATCTGTGGCAATGACCTTTTGCGAAGCAAAATATATAAAAAAAAACACAAATAAATTAGTGTTAGTTTTACAAATAAAAATTAATCAATGAAAAAATACATTACAACTTCTCTCCTCTTAGTTGCTATAATAATGTTAGCATCATGCAAAGAAGATGAAGAAAAGGATTTGGTAAATGAAGTAAACAAAAACGGAAGTATAGAAACCTCCGTAAGTGTAAACCATTTAGATAGTACACACGATTTACTTGTTACAAAACATACCGTTTGGACAAACGGCAGCACCTCCAAAACAATAGTAAACAACGATACCATACCTGCGCTCGGTTCTGCAATGATAGAAGCAGAAGATGAAAAAGGTAAAGCAAAAAAAGTAATGGCTAAGAAGGCTTATGAAATTTTTATAACAATAAAATAGTTGAAGGTTGAAAGTTGAATGTTCAAGGTTTTTCAAATTCAAAATATTTTACAAAATAGAAAACTTTCGACTTTCATTAAATAAAACTAAACTTCTAAACACTAAACTTCTAAACTAATTAAGTTGAAAAAATCAAAAACAATACAACTCGTACTTATAACCGCAGCGCTAGCCAGCTGTGCAGAAAAAAAGAAAGACAACGAATGGAACAGCGGCGATAGCAAAACCTATGTGCGTGCAGATAGCACAGCACCTTATGCAAGAACACACCTTGGTGTTGGTACTGCATTGCTTTGGTTTTATGCCTTTAGGCCTTATGGCGGTTTTCGCAATGGACAATACAATAGAGGAGGTTATTATTCCAGTGCCATACCACGAAGTTCCAATATAGGAAGCAATGGTTTTAAAAATAACATTACAAGAAATGGCTTTGGGAGAATTGGCGCAAGGGCGAGTAGCTAAAGCAGTTGAAGGTTGAAAGTTGAAGGTTCAAGCTTCGCTCATTTTGAAGTTTCAATTTTAATCTCAGACTTTGGGTCATTTTAAATTCATACTCTTCTATTTTTGTCTTAAACCTTCCGCTTAAAAAACCTTGAACTTTCAACTTTCAACTTTGAACTTATTACCATGGAACGCATAAAAATACAACCCCGCAATAAATGGCAAGCAGCTGTAGAACAGTTGGGCTTTGGCTTTCATACTACAGATGTACCTTATTGGGATGAAAGTGCATACTACAGTTTTACTTTATCTGAAATAGAAAAAATAGAAATAGCCAGCAATAACCTTTGGGCTATGTGCTTAGAAGCTGTGCAGCATATTATCGATAATAAGTTGTACGACAAATTTAAAATTCCTACCAACTACATTCCTTACATAGAAAAAACATGGGATGCAGATGTACCAAGCATATATGGGCGTTTTGATTTTTGTATAAAAAATGGCGAAATAAAAATGCTAGAATTTAATGCGGACACACCAACAAGTTTATATGAAGCTGGCATTGTACAATGGTTTTGGCTACAAGACTTTGATAAAAACAAAGATCAGTTTAACAGCATACACGAAAAGCTTATTGCATATTGGAAATATGTAAAAAACCATTTGCAAGATGGTAAATTACATTTTAGTTGTTTGAAAGAAACGCTTGAAGACCTTACCAATACGGAGTATATGAGGGATTGTGCCATACAAGCAGGCATAGATACCAAGCTTATTTTTATAGACGATATTGGTTGGGATGAGGAAACAAATGGTTTTTTTGATTTAGAAGACGAACCAATAAAAAATATTTTTAAGCTCTATCCTTGGGAGTGGATGGCCGGTGAAGGATTTGGAAATAATATTTTAAAAGATTCTGCTAATACCTATTGGATAGAACCATCTTGGAAAATGCTGTTGAGCAACAAAGCCATTCTTCCAATATTATGGGAGTTATTTCCCAACAGTGAATATTTACTACCTGCATATTTTAACGACAATGGCATGCAAGATTATGTAAAGAAGCCAATCTTAAGTAGAGAAGGCGCAAACATAGAAATGGTAAAACATTTTGGTACTGTAGAAGTAACCACAGGCGAGTATGGATCAGAAGGTTTTGTTTACCAAAAATTATTTTCTTTACCAGATTACGATGGCAATTATCCAGTAATTGGCAGTTGGATTATAGGCCAAGAAGCAGCAGGCATAGGCATTAGAGAAGCCAATACATTAATTACAAATAATTTGAGCAGGTTTGTACCTCATGTAATAGAAGATTAGATAAAATAATTTTTTACATCTTGTTGTATAACTTTATGCAGAAAAAATCACAACACCTGCACTATCAAAAATTTTAAATAATGGGTATTTTCTTGTCCGCTTATGATGGGGTGGTCTGCAGATTGTGCATTAAACATCACCTGTCGTATATTTCGTTTAGAATCTTTAGCCGCCATTAAAATAATATCGTAAAACAATGTAGGGTTTACCAAATTGGTGCAACTCGATGTTACCAAAAAACCACCAGGCTTTACCAACTTTATACCACGCAAGTTTATTTCTTTATAACCCGTTA
>JAYSWO010000394.1:0-8706 GCA_043717975.1 Ferruginibacter sp.
CTTAATCCTCCTAAAGACGTGAGACCATAAAATTTATTATCTTTTAATATTAAATTACTTATTGGCTTACTACCAATTGTTGTACTAAAATCTACCAATTTTGTATAAATATTTGTTGTTGGATTCCACTCGAAAATCACCCCTAAATTATTAACCCCACCTGAACTTGTTAAACCATAAAACTTATTTGAATAAAAAACCAAGTCCCCTAAAGGAATTGCTCCATTTGTACCATTAAAGTCTATTTTTTTTGAATAAACATTTGTTGCAGGATCCCATTCAAAAATAACACCATAAAAATTATTACCACCTGATGATGTAAGACCATAGAATTTAGCACCAAATTGAGTCAAATTTCCAAACGGTTTATTCCCAGTAGGATACTGCAATCCGAATTTGTTAGTACATATATTATTGCTCAAATCAAATTGGAAGATGGCTCCACTATCAGGATAGGAATCAGAATTTTTTATTAAGCCGTAAAAGCTTCCATCTTTATAACTCAAACTTCTGGTGGGATTTCCAAAACTATAACCATCAAATTCATGTAATTTATTGTACATGTTAGTAGTTAAATCATAATTGAAAATTACTCCGCCGTTATTGTATCCTGCGCCATCTGTTGCACCATATAATTTACCGTTTCTTAATAATAAACCACCATTTGGGTTTTTCCCATTAAAAGCATTAAAATTTATTTTCTGGTCTATAAGGTTTGATACAGCATCCCATTCAAATATTGTCCCAACATTAGCACTGCCGCCTGCCAAAGTACAGCCATAAAATTTATTTCCATAAAACGTTAACCCCCCCTGTGGAAACTGACCTAAGCCTGCATAAAAATCTATTTTTTTAATAAACGTATTCGTTACAGGATCAACTTCAAATAAAACCCCTCCTCCATAAAACCCGCCTTGGGTAGTCATACCATAGATTTTCCCCGAATTTTCAATTAACGAACCTTGTGGATAGCTACCATTAACACCGGTAAAATCTAATTTCTTAATAAAAGTATTTGTTAAAATATCCCATTCAAAATAAGTTCCATAATTTGAACTTCCTCCCAAAAAGGTCAATCCATAAGCTTTACCATTATAAACTTTTAAACTACCGTAAGGGTTATTTCCTGTTACTGTTGAAAAGTCAATTTTTTTTGAATAAATATTTGTCAATGGATCCCATTCAAAAATTACCCCTAAGTTATTTGCTCCTCCACTTTTTGTGATACCATAAAATTTGCTCCCAAAATATGTTAGATTTCCAAAAGGATTGTTTCCAATAGAAGTAGATAAATCAATTTTATTAGTTAAGATATTAGAAATAGGACTATACTCAAATATTAAACCTTGATTATTTGAGCCACCACCAGCGGTCATTCCATATAATTTATTTCCTAATAAAGTCATACTGCCATGAGGAAAATTTCCGTTAAAATCAATGTTTTTAATGTATACGTTAGTTTGTGGATTCCATTCAAATATTACACCATTGTTGTTTACACCACCTTCGCTAGTCATACCATAAAACTTTCCATTATAAAAAGTTAAATTACCAAAAGGATAACACCCTCCCGAAATTGTTAAGTCTATTTTTTTTATGTAAATATTCGTAAGGGGATTCCATTCATAAATTACTCCCAAATCATTGGCACCACCTTTTTTTGTCATGCCATAAAATTTACCATTGTATTCAACCATGTCGGAAAAACTAGGAGATGCTCCTTCAGCTTCATTTTTAAAAGAATATCTATTTTGGAAATTGTTTCCCTGAGAGTTAGTAGAAAAAATCGTCCCCGCATTACTACTTCCACCTGCTTGCGTCATACCCCACATCTGATAAATACCTTGCGCCTCTACAAGTGAAGACCATAAAAAAGAAATAAATAAAACAATGTAAATTTTTTTCATAAGATAGTTTTGTTTAATAAAAATACAACTAATTTTCCAACAAGCTTTTAAAGCTTCGTTAATTCCGCCTCCCTAGCCTCCACCTCATACTTATTATTGTAATAGCCAACTCTCAAGCTTTCCCATAGATATTTTATAAGAAAAACCATATAACCATGGTCCTTAAATTGTTTTACATGGCATAGCTCATGCTTTACCCAGCATTCATCTGCTAAAAATTCTTCTTTTGTGCTACCAAATAAATGAATGGTTTTGCCAAGCACCATGGCTACTGCGTGTGCCTTCATTTTTTTGGCAGCTATTTTTGCGAGCCAAGAATGTTCCTTAATATAATATGCTTGTTTACTCATACCAAGCGGCTAAAATTTCGTCTGCATGATTTTTGCTATCAGGTTTGGTAATAATATTTTTTATTTTACCATTTTCGTCTATTAAAAATGTAGTGCGGTGTATGCCATCGTATGTTTTACCCATAAATTGTTTGGTACCCCACACGCCATATTTTTCTGCTATGCTGTGGTCTTCGTCAGCTACCAATGCAAAAGGCAATTCGTATTTATCTTCAAATTTTTTGTGCTTTTTTACTGGGTCGGGACTTATCCCAATTATTTCAAAACCATCTTGTAAGAGATTGGTATAATTATCTCGTAGGTTGCATGCTTGTGTAGTGCATGTGGGCGTATCGTCTTTTGGGTAAAAATATACAATGATTTTTTTGCCTGCAAAGTCTTTAAGGGCTATGGTTTCACCGTTTTGATCTATGCCGTAAAATGCTGGAGCGGCTTTGCCTACTTTTAAATTGCCGAATGGTGGGGTGGGTGTTTCTTTTTTCATGTTATCTTTTTTTGCGGAGATTTTTTTGCCGAAGTTTTTTTGCCGAGAAGTCGGCAAGACGTTTTTTGTGGAAGTTTAATTAATATTTTTATTTTTTTATATTCAAAGATTTAAGTCGGTAAGTTTAAAACCTTCGGTTTTTGGTTTTGCTTCGCAAAAAATGTTTGCCACTAAGGCTCTTAGACACAAAGAGAAAACCTTCGGTTTTTTATTGGCCACGAATGGCACGAATTTACACGAATAAAAAACCATTAGTGTGTTTTCGTGTCATTAGTGGCTAACAATCTTATCTTGTAAATCTATATGTTCGTTCCGCCGTATTACCCACTTGGTCGGTGGCAGAAATTTTTAATTCATGCTCACCAGGCTCGCAGCGCTCATCAAAATTGTAAATAAAATTTATGCCTTTGTCGTTGCTAAAGCGCAGCCATTTTCCATCTAGCAATGCGGTAAACTTTACAATGTCTTCTGTATTGTCTTTTATTTTAAACAATATTCTTTTCAAAGCTGTAGCTTTTATACCATCTCTAAATCCAATGGGAGCAATGGTTGGTGGCTCTCTATCCACCATCAATTGAAAATTTCCGAACTCTCTAAACGAAGCTGTATACCAACCTTTCTTATAATTTGCTTTTGCAAAATCTTGTTTGCTACCACTAAATCTTTTCATTACTATCTTCCCTGTATCTTCTGTTGCAAAATTTTCTTGTATGCTTACTGGATACATACAGTGTACAGGTGTATTTGCATTGTGCAATTGATAAATATTTTTTCCATCTGCCGATGGTATTTCTTTGTAAACAAAATGCACCGTATCGTATAAGGCATTTTCAGGCATGTAAAAATGCATATTGTTATTTTCAAAAACATTTATATAGTTTGGTATAAATTTTTGCGTAGCTGCTATAGGTTTTCTTTCTGTATTGGTAGTTGGTGCTTTCAAATCAAAATGTAAAGTGGATTGATTACCATTTGCATCTGCTACAATAATTTTTATAAGATGTGCTTCGCTATCGGAGAATACAACAACCCCTTTGCGCTTATCTGTTTTGTAAATATAATTTTCATAACCTGGCAATGGCGATAAATGCTGCAACCAAGGCCCACCATTACTGCGCAGCTTAAAATCTATATGTGCATTAAAGTACCTTGTTTCTGCATAGCTCACACTATCTATTTCAAACCTACTAATTTGTTCGTCATCATCATACACAGCAGCGGCATATACACCATTTGGATTGCCAGACATGCTCGTTTTATCTTGCATGGTAAGTGCAAAACTTATGCGATTTGATGGGGCCATAATTTTACCGCCCACAACAGTATATGCACCATTCGCTTTTTTAAGCGAATACAATTTTGGTAATTGGTCAAAAGTGCTTTTGGTTCTATCATACACGGCTAGCCTAATAATTTCTGGCGCTACATAATCTGGTATTGGCAAACCAAACATGAGTTGATTTAAACATTTGTCAGATTTTGTATCTCTTATTTCAAAATGTAAATGTGGGCCTTGTGAGCCGCCCGTATTACCGCTATTGGCAATATAATCTCCCTGTTTTACTTTAAATAAATTGGCAGGGATATCTAAAAAAACACGCCATTGCTGCAAAAAATATTGTTGGTCTGTTATGTATTTTTCTAATGCAGGTTCAAATGCATTTAAATGTGCATATACAGTAGTGAGCCCATTGGCGTGGTTTATATAAATGCATCTTCCAAAACCATACGGCTCTATTTTTACTTTGGCAATGTATCCATCTGCTGCTGCATATATAGGAGCGTTTTCTTTATGGTCGGTTCTACAATCTAAGCCCATGTGGTAGTGGTTTGGACGTAGCTCGCCAAAATTTGCCACGATACCTACTTCTGCACCTACAGGCCATGCAAAATAATTTTGAGGATAGTTTTTTGGCGTAAATATTTGTGCTTTTGAAATAACAGAAAGGGTACATAAAATAAATACTAAAACAAATTTAAAAAAACGCATATCTTTAGTTAAGCAACAAAAATAATTTATTAAATCTTTAAAAACGACAAAATGAGTGTTAATTCAAAACATATAGCTACTTTTTTATTAGGCGCCGCCGCTGCGCTTGCTGCTAATAAATACATGAACATGAGCCCCGAGGAAAAAGAAAAACTAGCGGGTGATTTAAAAAGCAAAGCAAACCAATTGAAAGATGAAGCTGAAAATTTTGCAGAAAAAGCAAAAGATTACTTTGAAGAATTGAAAACAAAAGGAACAGATGCTTTAAAAGAACATATGGCAGATGCAGAAAAAATGATGAGTGAGTTATTTGAGAAGAAGGTGGATACGACGACACCTCCAACGGCTTAATATTTTTGTAGTTGGTAATTATACCAATTATAAATAATACAAAGTCCAAAAAAAGAATATTGTCAGGGTGAGCTTGTCGAACCCGATGCACTTAATGAAACCCGCCTTCGACAAACTCAGGCTGACAACTTTTATAATTTAACGGACTAGTTAAAATTTAAAATTGGCATTAGAGGAATGGGCACTAATAGTATTTATATTTATACAAATTTTTATTACATGAAACTTTAGACAAGCCGTTTTGTTTTTATTCATATTTGTTACACTTTTAAAAATTACAACATGCAAACGAATAGAAGACATTGGTTAAAACAAATTGGGTTGAGCGTTGCTGGTATTGGACTTGCTAATTTAAAAACTTTTGCAACACCTACACAAGCGTTTTTTAAAATTGGTTCTGAGGATTTGCCCATGAAATTAAGTTCTAACGAAAACCCATATGGGCCTTCGCCCTTGGCAAGAGCTGCAATGGTTGAAAGCATAAATATTAGCAACCGGTATAATTGGCAACTTACAGCTGAATTAATAGAGACAATTGCTAAAAAAAATAATGTTACTGCCGATAATATTTTAATGGGTGCTGGCTCTACTGAAATTTTAGATATAGTAGCAAGGTTTGCTGCTTTAAAAAAAGGTAGTTTTATTATAGCTGACCCAAGTTATGGATATTGGACAGACACTGCTGTAAAGTTAGGACTCAAAAAAATTTCCGTGCCACTAACAACAGATAAAAAAATTAATGTAGATGCTATGCTAAAGGCTATTAGGGCTGACACAAAACTAATTTATGTGTGCAACCCTAACAATCCTACAGCAACCATTTGCGATAGAAACAAACTAATCGATTTTATTAACGAAGTTACAAAGAAGGCAATTGTTTTGGTGGATGAAGCTTATATTGAATTTACTGACCAACAATCTTTAAGTACACTTGTTATTGAAAATAAAAACCTTATTGTAGCAAAAACATTTTCAAAAATATATGGATTAGCTGGGGCAAGAATTGGCTATGGTATTGCTAATACAAAAACAATTGAGCAGCTTAGCGAATTACAATCTTGGGTAAATGGTAGCATTGGTGTAGCATCTACCGCTGCAGCATTAGCATCTTTAAAAGATGAAAAATTTGTTTCCGATACAACTATGTTAAATGAAAAAGCAAGAAAATATACCATTGAAGAACTTGAAAAATTACAGCTTGTTTGTATTCCCTCCAATTCAAACTTTATTTATTTTTCTTTAGCAAACTATAAAAAAGATTTTTTTGAACAATTAAAAGAAAATAATATCATTGGTACAAAAATATACGAGGAGCAAGGCAAATGGACACGCATTACCGTTGGTACAATGCAAGAGATGCAACAATTTATTGCGGCAATACAATAAAGACTGCTATTTTATTTTCGTAATTAACAATGTTATGCTTTTAATTACATTGCATAATAAAAGATGAAAAAAGATATACAGATGAATGGCTGCGCTGCTTAGCCGGTCCCGCAATGAATGCGGGATTGCCTGCCTTTGAGGCAAAAAAGATTGAGAGGCGGGCAGCGGACAAAAGCTGATTCTTGGTTTTTGTTGACAGCCCCAAATTGACTCTATCTTATAGATACCAACTTTCTAAAAGTTGGCGTCCGTAAACCTGAAAATTTTCCATTTGCTTTTTTCTTCGTTTCCCGTTACTTTTGCACGCCACACAAAAGGCAATCTTCTACATGCCAAAAAACGAAAAAATACAATCAGTTTTAATTATTGGAAGCGGTCCCATTGTAATTGGGCAAGCCTGCGAATTTGATTATAGCGGCACACAAGCCGCTCGTAGCCTACGTGAGGAAGGCGTAAAAGTTATTTTAATCAATAGCAATCCTGCCACAATAATGACCGACCCTATGATGGCCGATAGGGTTTATTTGCTACCACTTACGGTAGATAGTATTGAACAAATTTTAGAAGAAAACCAAATAGATGCCGTACTACCTACCATGGGTGGACAAACAGCCTTGAATTTGTGCAAAGAAGCTGACGAGTTGGGCATTTGGGAAAAATATAATGTGGAATTGATTGGTGTTGACATTAAGGCAATAGACAAAGCAGAAGATAGGGAAAAGTTTAGATTGTGGATGATTGAAATGGGTATTCCCGTTTGCCAAGCACATATTGCCAATTCTTTTTTAGAGGGAAAAGAATTTGCACAAGAAATTGGATTTCCGTTGGTGCTTCGCCCATCGTTTACACTTGGTGGTAGCGGCGGTAGCATCGTATTTAAAAAAGAAGATTTGGACGAAGCCTTAAACAATGCACTTACCGCAAGCCCTATACACGAAGTGTTGGTAGAAAAAGCTATTGTGGGCTGGAAAGAATTTGAATTGGAATTATTAAGGGACAATGCAGACAATGTTGCCATTATTTGCACGGTAGAAAATTTTGACCCCATGGGCGTGCACACTGGGGATAGCATAACCGTAGCTCCAGCAATGACACTGAGCGATACGGCTTATCAACTCATGCGCAACACCGCTATTTCTATGATGCGCAACCTTGGGAATTTTGCAGGTGGTTGTAATGTACAGTTTGCATTGAACCCACATACCGAAGAAATAATTGTAGTAGAAATAAACCCTCGTGTAAGCCGTAGCTCAGCGCTAGCAAGCAAAGCCACAGGTTATCCTATTGCAAAAATAGCTGCTAAGCTAGCCATAGGCTATAATTTAGATGAACTTAAAAATCAAATTACGCAGTCCACATCAGCATATTTTGAACCTGCGTTGGATTATGTAATTGTAAAAATACCTCGTTGGAATTTTGATAAATTTAAAGGGGCTAATGATACGCTTGGTTTTCAAATGAAATCCGTTGGTGAGGTAATGGCCATTGGGAGAAGCTTTGCAGAAGCTATACAAAAAGCATGTGTGAGTTTGGAAAACGAAGCGGTTGGTTTGGGTTATTATGGTAAGAGTGTAATGCACAGCGAAGAGTTAATTGAATACATAAAAATACCAAAGTGGGATAGGGTATTTCGCATAAAAGATGCATTGATGGCGGGTGTGAGCGTAAAGCGCATTTGTGAAAGCACCAAAATAGATCGTTGGTTTATTTACCAAATTCAAAAAATAGCAGATTGCGAAAAAGAGATTGCGAAATATAATTTTGCATCATTGCCCGAAGCATTGTTAAGAGAAGCAAAAATGATTGGTTTCTCCGATGAGCAAATGGTACGTATTATGCAAGATGGTGATGCAGATGCGATGTATGAGCGTAGGAAAGCTTTGGGTATTACTAGAGTATTTAAAATGGTAGATACTTGTAGTGCAGAGTTTGAGGCGAAGACGCCCTATTTTTATTCAACTTTTGAAGCACCTTCTAACTCCACCGAAGGAGGAGGACTGGTGTCCAATGAATCGAAAGTAACGAATAAGAAAAAAATAATTGTTCTCGGTAGTGGCCCAAACCGCATTGGGCAAGGCATAGAATTTGATTACTGTTGCGTACATGGCTTGCTTGCTATAAAAGAAGCAGGCATGGAAGCAATCATGGTAAACTGTAATCCTGAAACAGTGAGTACCGATTTTGACATGGCGGATAAATTATATTTTGAACCTGTGTATTGGGAGCATATTTGGGAAA
>JAYSWO010000395.1:0-3461 GCA_043717975.1 Ferruginibacter sp.
ATAAACCCGCAGGTAAAAATAATGAGCCAAATTCTTTATCTAAATCCATATACTTTTATTGCAAAAGTAGGAATTGTCCCCAAAATATTAAACTGACCCAATAAAACGCCTAGTTTCTACATTAAAAAAAAAGAAACTTATCACACAAAATAAAATGTAGCAAGTTTCTTTTTTATTTTACTAAATATTTATCCAATAATACTTTGATACTTTTCTCTATTAAAATAAATACCCACAATATTTATAATGAGCAATGCTACACCAATGCCTGGTTGCTTTGCAATAAATACTTCAAAACAAAGTATGTTAACCACTAATGGTAAAATGAGCAATAAACCCAATGCTCTTGTTTTAGGGAAAATTAATAATACACCAAATACAACTTCTAATACTTTAATAAATGTCATATAGCCCGAGCCGCCAAAGAGTGTCATGAAAGAAAGTTGGTCACCCGTAATTGGTGGTACTGGCATTAGCTTTAAAAAATACATAAGGCCAAATACAACAAATACGAATGCTAATAAATAAGCGGGAATGTGTTTTGCAATTTTCATATGTTTCAAATTTAATTATTATTGGTAAGGGTTCTAAAAATATCTTCCAAACTATTGCTTTCATTTTGTAAAGAAACAATATTTAAATTATTATCTATACTCATTTGCAATAATTGTTTGCGTAAATTTTCTGCATCGGTTGTTTGTATGCGAAAGGTATTTCCACTTGCAGAAATATTTCCTGCAGCGGATAAGTTTTCTAACAATAATTTATTTATTTCTTCTTGAAAAGATACAGATACAAATTGTTGTTGTCCGTTATTTTTTTGCAGGTTTTGTAAGCTATCATCTGCTACAATATTTCCTTTGTTGATAATGATTACTCTATCGCAAATAGCTTCTACTTCTTGCAAAATATGAGAGGAAAATAATACCGTTTTATTTTTTGACAAAGCCTTTATTACATTCCTTATTTCTATGACCTGGTTGGGGTCGAGGCCACTGGTTGGCTCATCTAAAATCAATACATCAGGCTCGTGTATAAGTGCGGCAGCAAGGCCTACACGCTGCTTGTAGCCTTTGCTTAGCTGCCCTATTTTTTTATTGGCTTCTAATGAAAGTCCAACGGTTTTTATTATTTCCTCTATTCTTTCTGGTGCGTTATTTACTTTGTGTACACCTGCTACAAATTGTAAATATTCTCTTACATACATTTCAAAATACAATGGGTTGGCTTCAGGCAAGTAACCAATTTTTTTCTTGCTTTCTATATTTTCTTTGCTTACCTGTATGCCTGATACATTAATACTTCCTGCATCTGCATCTAAGTAGCCTGTTATCATTTTCATGGTGGTACTTTTACCTGCACCATTAGGCCCGAGAAAACCCACAATTTCTCCCTTGGCTACATTAAACGAAATATTGTTTACGGCTTTTTGTGTGCCGTAGGTTTTGGAGAGGTTGGTGATGGAAATAGACATGAGATGTTAAGTTTTAGAAAAAAGATTGAATGAATAGATGATTTTTTTATTTTACTTATTCTTTCGCTTTTTTACATCTTTCAAAATTTTCTTTTCATCATTATTTAACTGCCGTTTTATCTTTTTTACATCTTCAACTGGTGGCAAATTTTCTGGCAATACACCTCTTTGCTTTAACATTTTCCTTACAGCCACATTATTATCAATATGCTCTTTAGAAATTTGTATTTCACCACGTAAATTTTTATCAATCACATTATGGCTTGTGAGTTCAGTAGCAAAATCTTTTGCTTTGATACTGAGTATTGGTAAAAAATCGGCTAAAGGTCTATTCTCGGGTATCTGCATTTTTCTTTTCATATCTGTTGTAGAGAAACCTCCAAATAAAGCTTGGTCTCCTTTTGAACGAATGGTTGCAAATCCTTTATCATCAACCCCTCTTTCATAAATAATTCCCGACAGTATTTTTTCAGACTTGGATAATTTTTCTCTTGCAGTAACTCTGGCAATATCCAATAATCTTTGCTCTATTATTTCTTGCTTCCTTGTTTGTACAGCAAAATAAGTTTGTGCAAATGCAATTTCAACTTTTGTTGTAGCATCTCCGTTTTGAGCTACTAAATAACATGCATACCTAGTTAAAGCAACATCAGTAATTTCTCTTACCGCTCCTTTAGCTAAATTTATCATTTTGCCGATATCGGCAAAATGATCAGAAGTCAATCCCAATGCAGTTTCGCAAGACTTTTTTGCTTTTTCAATTACCTTGAAAAAGTTAGCCCATTTTGAGTACCCTAAAATTTCTTGTAATTCTCTAGCACTCCAACATTCAACCTCATCATTTGTATATCTAGCAGATTCAAATTTTTGAAAAAGTTCTGCAATTAATTCTTTTTTCATTTCACTAAATTATGAAAAATAATATATTTTACTACCATATTGCCGATATCGGCAATATGGTCAAGACTCAATAACAACAATACTTTCAAGATAAACTAAAATTTAAAAAACCATTTTACCGATATCGGCAAAATGGTCTAAAATATTATTCTTTACTTCCACCTTCTTCCTTTCTCAGTTGTTGTGGACCACGGTTTTGTTGCGGTGGCCTTGGGCCTTGTGGGCGGTTTCTATTGTTGTTGTTTCTATTTTGTTGCGGCCTTCCTTCTTGGTTTTGTTGTGGTGGGCGTGGACCTTGCTGCTGCGGTCCTTTGTTTTGTGGCGGACGCTGCTGTTGTTGTGCAGGTCTTTGCTCATTTTGATTTCCACCTTGTGCGCCGCCTTGCTGTGGTCTGCGCTGTTGTTGGTTTTGCTGCTGTGGCCTTTGCTGGTTTTGTTGCTGGCTTCGCTCTTTATCTCTGCGCTTACGAGTTGTTTTTTCTAAACTTTTCAAACTTATTTGCCCTACAATATCTGCATACTCTGGTTCTATTTCTTTTGGCTTACTGGTGGCTACTTCTGCTACTTCTAGTTCTTCTGGTTTTATGCCATCACGGTTTTGCGCTTTTATTTTCTTTACAGTTTCAAGCGATAATGGATAATGATTTCCTCCACCTGCCATCGAGTACCACATGAGGTTTTTAAAAATATCTTTCTTTACCAAAAATGCCCTGCCTTTTGCAGTTTCTAAAGTATCGGCATCTGTTGGGAAAAATTGTAAGGCATCCATATACGTATCCAACTCGTAATTTAAACAACATTTTAAACGCCCACATTGGCCACTTAATTTTGTTTGGTTGATGCTTAAATTTTGATATCGAGCCGCATTCGTATTTACACTTTTAAAATCGGTAAGCCATGTAGCGCAACACAACTCACGACCGCAAGAGCCTATACCACCCACTTTTCCTGCTTCTTGTCGTGCACCTATTTGGCGCATTTCTACTTTTACTTTAAACTCTCCTGCGTATAATTTTATGAGTTCACGAAAATCTACTCTATCGTCTGCTATGTAAAAGAAGGTGGCTTTTCTGCCATCGGCTTGTAC
>JAYSWO010000396.1:0-8672 GCA_043717975.1 Ferruginibacter sp.
GCTACTTTTTATAACTTTTAAATTACACAGCTATGAAAAAAATTATTACATTTTTATTTGCTTCCATCCTTTTTACTTCATTATTTGCACAATACAAAAACGATGATAGAGATGATGAGGATAGAAACAGAAACGATGATGAGCAATATAGCAGAAGAAACAACGATAGAAACAATGGCGGCAATTATAACAATCAAAACAGCGCTTTGGTTGTAAATTCATCCTCGCAAAATCGTTTTATGGTTAACATAGATAACAACAACGATTACCAAAGCAATGACAACAATGGCAATACCGTAAACATTGGCGCATTGCAAGCAGGAAACCATACGGTTACTATTTACGAAGTAAAGAAAGGTATTTTTGGCAACCAAAAGCAACAACAAATATATAATTCGGTGTTGTATTTTAAACCGGGTACAGAAACGAGTATAAATATTAACTATAACGGGCAAGTAAGTATTAACGAAAAACCTTTGTTTAACAATGGAGGTCATGATAGCAACGGATCATCTTGCGGACCAGGGAATAATGGTAACGGAAAGGGATATGGCTATGGTAGAAAAAAAGACAAGCGTTATAAACATGGTAAGCATGGAAAGTATGATGATGATAGAGGCTATCCTAACAATTATCCTGCTGGTTACCCAAGCCAATATCCTGGCAATAACAGACAGATATCCGAATATGATTTTGGTATCTTAAAACAATATGTGAGAAAAGAAGCTTTTGATGATCGTAGAATTAACATTGCAAAACAAGCAGCTAGCAATAGTTATTTTTCAACAGCACAGGTAAGAGACCTGATGGGTATATTTAGTTTTGATGATGGCAAGTTGGATGTAGCTAAATATTTATATGGCCGCACAGTTGATAGAAACAATTATTATCAACTCACTGATGCCTTAAGTTTTTCTAAAAGTAAAGATGCTTTGTTAACATTTATTAAAAGATAAAAATAAAAACTCCACATAAAAAAAGCCCCATTCAATAGGTAGAATGGGGCTTTTGCTTTTTATAATTTTATTGTTTCACTATTTTTTTATTTACAACTATGCCGGAGTTTATGTCTCTTACTTTCACCATGTACATACCACTTGCCCATTGGCTACAATTTACTTTTATAGTTTCTAAGTTATTTGTTTGTTGGTAATACACACTTCCTTTAGTATCCACAATCGTTATTTCTTTTTTATCGTTGTTGTTGGTTACTATTTCTACAGTAGATGTAGTTGGGTTTGGTGTAATGCTTATATCAAAATTGCCAGTGAAAGTTACAAAACGAATATCTGTAAATTTAGCAGCAGCATTGTTTGAAAAAGCTTTTATTCTATAATAATTTTTATTGTTTGCAGGATTATTATCTGTAAATGTATAAGAAGCAACATCTAATTTTTTACTATCTATTGTTCCAATTGTTTTAAAGTTAAAACCATCTGTACTTCTTTCGATCATATAATTTTTAATATTTACATCATCATTAATTGTCCAATTCAACACAGCAGATTGGTTTCTTTTTTGTACTGTAAAATTTTCAAATTGTAATGCCAACACAACGCCACAATTATATGGTGCCGTATTAAAGTCGTAAGTAAAAATATCAAAACATCCGCTACCATCTTCTACCAATATAGTGGCACCTGTACAATTTAGTAAATTAAATATACCTGTTGTATTGCTTGTGCCTATTGCATTTCCGCCTGTTCCTGTTTTTCCTGCTAATATATACGTAAGTGGGCCGGCACCGCCAGTGGCAGTTTGTAAAAAATCGCCAGTGGCACAATTTATGGCAGCTGGTCCTATAGCTGGTGGTGTAGTTGCTGTTACTCCTACACTTGTACCAGTACTCACACAGCCATTATCTGGGTCTATTGATTGTACATACAAAGTAGTTGTAGGGCCAGTGTAATAATATGGATTGCCAGTGGCTACCAATGTTGTTAAACCAACATCGCTGTACCAATTATAAGATGGTCCACCACCTGTAACTGTTACTGGGGTTGTTTTGCCTGCACATACAGATACAGGTGTACTTGAAGGCGCAGCAGGATTTGTATTTACATTTATCGTTACTTCTCCACTTACACTTGCATTACAAACTCCCGCACCACCACTAAATGTTGCAGCAGTTATGGTAACAATTCCTGCAGTTGTAATATTTGGTACGGTTACTTTATTTCCAACAATAGAAAGTATTGCAGGTGTTTGCACAACGCCATTTATTGAATAAGAAATAGTAGCCGTTATATTTGTACCAAAGTTTGAAAGTGCTACATCAAACGAAGTAGATGCACCAGAGCAAATAGCTTTTTGCCCGCTAATGGTTGCTGTAGGGCAAGTAATCGTAAAACTCCTAGTAGCCAATGTTGGTGTAGCAGAACCAGGTGTACAACCAAGTTGCGATGGTGATATACGAGGTTTTATATTTAAGGTAGTGTTACATGCATTTGCAGGAACAGTATATGCCACACAAGCAGGTGATAGCGATGCTACAAGACCTACATTTGATGAACCTAAGGTATTTAGTGAACTACCTGGTGCTGCTGATAATTGCCAAGTAGCACCTAAATCTGTACTTAGCTCTATGCTTTGTTCGTTAGTGGTTGTTATATTTCCTACAGTAACAAAACTTGCTGCACTGGCAACAATATTGTTCTTAATGTTTGTGGCTGTAGGTAAAGCTGCACAGCCAGCGCCAGTTGTAATTAATGTTCCTGATGGCGTAGCACTTGTTGCAGGTGCATTACCTCCTGTGGGAATGCCCCATATTACACCATTTACAAAAACATTTGAAGATGACCATAAAGATAAAAACTCCCCGTTTGTAGCACTTGAATTTGTTAAGTTTCCTAAACCAGTTGTAGCAGCTAGTGCTAAATTGGTAGTGCCAGTATAACTATTACCACCAATTACATAAAAGCCACTTGCAGGAATAACAGCCGTAGATGGTAACTGTACTACAAAATCGCCATCGGTCATATACATACATCCAATATTAGTATTAGGTGTTCCTGCAATTTCCCATGCTTCACCATTTGTTGTTCCTGTTTCAATTGTTGCATCAAACAGCACTTCATTTAATAGTGGGGCACCAGATGGAATTTGCGCTGCAAGAACTATATTTTGATTGGCCACAACAGCACTCGCATTTTCATCATACACATTGCCATCATTGTTGGTATCATTTACCCACTCTACAACTCCTGCATTAGGTAAGTTAGTTCCGGTTAATGATAAATTTATTATACCTCCAGGGCAAACTGGGCCAGCAGGACTAGCACATACATCGTAAGCCGTAAATGCAGGACAAACTGGTGTAAACACACAAACCGCACCTGTAGCAGTTATTGGGCCGCCACATGCTGGTGTTTGCACTACTTGTACACTATAATCCGCAGCAGTGCCAGATGTTACTTGAAACTGCCCTGTAGTATTTGTTTGATTTAATAACGGATTTATAGCATTAATTAAATTATAGGTCAAGCCTTGCGCTCCTGCAGGAGTAGCCGTAACTTTTACTAACCCATTTACACAAGTAAAACTAGCCGCTGTAATAGGTGCAATGATATTAACGGTAATTGTTTTAGTTACGTAACATTCATTTGCCGAGCCTTGCCCTTGTATAAATGCACCTGCTGCTGGGCATATAGTGTTGGCATTTACATTGCCTGCACCTTGCGTATTTTCTTTTATATAAATTTTAAAAGTTGTGCTAGCAGTTATGGGTGCAGTAGCTGGATAACTCAACGCTGTTAAACCGGTAGCGCTTACAGCTACTTCACTCCACGGATCATCAAATGTTAAACCACCTGTTGCAATAATATGCGAACCACCTCTTGCAGAACCACCTTCAATATTTCCTGCATCACCAGTATTACTATTATACACTTGGTTGTAATCGTACACTTCGCCATTAAAAGAAATAGTAGCACCACTACAAATATTTAATGTAATATTATCTGTGCTGGTTATATCAACTGGTGCACCAGCATTAATAGCGTAAGTAACTTTGTAATCTACATTGGCGTTGTTAGCACCTGGTGTTGGCCAAAGATCATCTATAAAAGTAGCACCGCCATTTGTACTGCGTGTTTTGGCTGTTGTACAACCTGTAACTGTACCCCCAGCATATTTCCAAATAGCATTAGACGTACCAGCGGCAGGCAATGCTGGAATATCATAATTATTAGCAGCAGGCAAATTACAACCAGCAGCACTACCAGTAATATTTCTGTTTAAAGTATTTGGTCCAATAGCATATGAACTTTCTAATATAGGAGAAGATGCAGCAGCATAATTATCGCCCATGCCATAATAAATTGCGTCTTTAATATTTGCACTCGCATCAAACAATACAATTCTATCTGTACCATTATCTGTTAAGGGATTTTCCCATGTTACACTAAAGCAGCCAGTTTGGTTTGTACAACCACATGCTGCCACGTTTACAGAGGTTACACCATCGGGGTCTGGACTAGAAATGCTGCCAACATTATCTATTAAGTTAGCAATAGCAGGATCCCAATTGCAAGTAGTACAATTAAAAAAGTTGCCATTATACACAACCAAATAGCCATTAGCAGGTATGTATGTACCAGATGGAAAAACTACAATTTCATCACCATCTGTAAGTACCCAGCAACTCAAATTGACGGGTGTTGCAGATGTATTGTACAACTCTGTCCACTCTGCGCCCTGGCCTTCGTAGTTGCCTGGGTCGGGCATTATTTCATTGATTACAACTTGTGCTTTTGTAGCTATAGAGGCTATAGCTAAAATAAAAATGAGGAGTAATTTTTTCATGGGGGGAATTAAAAATTAGTTTTTATTAAATGTATAAAGCTTTCATAGTGCTTTAAAAACGAGGGCGAAACTAAGATAATTTGAATCCTAATTTCGCCCTTTGTATTAATATGACTAATAAATTACATAACCCTTATTTCTTCAATGCTTCAGCCATTGTTTTGCCAATATCAGCAGGACTATCAACTACATGTATACCACAAGCCGCCATTATTTTCATTTTTGCAGCAGCGGTATCATCTTCGCCGCCTACTATTGCACCGGCATGCCCCATACGTCTGCCAGGAGGCGCTGTTTGGCCTGCAATAAATCCTACTACTGGTTTTTTATTGCCAGTACTTTTTATGTATTCTGCAGCTTCTGCTTCCATACCGCCACCAATTTCGCCAATCATTACAATAGCATCTGTTTCATCATCGTTCATAAATAATTCTACGGCTTGCTTTGTTGTAGTACCAATAATAGGATCGCCACCAATACCAATAGCGCTCGATATTCCCAAGCCTGCTTTTGCTACTTGGTCTGCCGCTTCGTAAGTAAGCGTACCACTTTTAGATACAATACCAATTCTACCTTTCTTAAAAATAAAGCCAGGCATGATACCCACTTTACATTCATCAGCCGTAATAACACCGGGGCAATTTGGCCCAATCAGTCTGCTATTACTACTCTGTAAATAATTTTTCACTTTCACCATATCTGCCACAGGAATACCTTCAGTAATACAAACAATCAGTGCAATACCCGCTTCAGCAGCCTCCATTATAGCATCAGCTGCAAATGCAGGTGGTACAAAAATAATGCTCACATCTGCACCAGTAGTCTTTACCGCATCGGCTACCGTGTTAAAAACTGGGCGCTCCAAATGTTGCGTACCGCCTTTATTTGGCGTAACACCACCAACTACATTGGTGCCATATTCAATCATTTGTGTAGCATGAAAACTACCTTCTGTACCAGTAAAACCTTGTACAATTACTTTAGAATTTTTGTTTACTAAAACTGACATATAATTTGGTTAATTGTTATCGTAAATTTCGGCAAAGATAAGGGGAGAAAGTTAAATGGTTGAAGGTTGAAAGTTCAAGGTTGGGGAAGTTTGTATGAATTGTGCTTTTTTTGTTTTGGGGCAATGGGCGGAAGTATATATATCAACTTTAGCTGTGCCTGCACCGCTCTTGTTGCGGGGGCTATACGCTATTACTCCGCCACAAACCCACGCACAAACCTTCAGCGGGGTAGCCGCTTCTATCCACTGCCTGTGAGCAGATAATCCTTTTTCAACTTTTATTGTGCAATAGATTATGGAGATTTACTAAAAGCCGGTTATAATAAGAAATACCATATCTTACAATTCGATTAAAAATCAATCATTTTCGTTTAATATTTTATAGCAACCTATGCGCTTTTTTCTATTATATTTATTTGTGATCGTTTTCTCCAAACAAACAATGTCGCAAGCGGTTACTAAAAATCAGGTGCATCATTATTTACCTTGTTGTTAGACATTTTGCATAAATATTCATGTCGCACTCTCAAAAGAAATTTTTCTGATGCTTTACCAATTTTTAAATAAGAAATTGGTACATTTTGAAACATACTACAAATACAATGGGTCATAGCAAATGATATTGATTAATAATTAGGAATATGTAACAACGCCTCAAATAATTTTTACTATTCTGTATTTTTATAATATCTTACCATTATGAAAATATTTGTATGCTTATCTTTTGTACTGTTACTAGCCAGTTGCACATCAACCATATACATAGTACGCCATGCTGAAAAAAGTACCGAGCCTAAAACTGACCCACATCTTACGAGTAAAGGTGTGCAGAGGGCAGAAGCATTAAAAGTAGTTTTACAAAATAAAAAACTTCAACAAATATTTTCTACCAATATCAATAGAACCAAAGAAACAGTTACGCCCATTAGCAGTTTTATCAATTTGCCCATTCAGTTATATAGTAATGATACTACGTCACATTTATTCAAAAGCATTTTTTTATCTAAGAAAAATACATTGGTTGTGGGGCACAGCAATACGGTTTTAAAAATGTTGGATACACTTGGTTTGCATCCAACAATTAAAACCATTGGGGATAATGAGTATGATAATTTATTTATTGTAAAAGTGAAAAAATACTGTAAGACATGTAAGGTTATTTTTAAAGGTAAACTAATAGAAAGCAAATACGGAGAGCCCTCCTTTGTTGATTCTGTAGCAAATACAATGAAATAATTTTTTTTGCCTAGCATGCAAATTTTTTTACAAAATATTATATTACATTTGGGCACATAAAAGTACCAATACCAACATCAAACAGTATGGAACAATATGGCAAAATATTGGTAATAGCAATGCCCTTGTTTTTATTGCTTATTATTATTGAAAAATGGTATGGCTATTTTAAAGGAGAAGATAGTGTTCCTTTAATGGATGCTGTTTCAAGTATTAGTTCTGGCATTACAAATGCCGTAAAAGATGTATTAGGGCTTAGCCTTACTTTTATTTCGTACGATTGGATGGTTTCTAAAATGGCATTTTTTTCGTTAGAAGCAAATGTAGCAAGCTATATAATTGGTTTTATTGCTATAGATTTTTATGGATATTGGGGGCACAGGCTTGCACATCAAATTAATTTTTTTTGGAACAAACACGCCATACATCATAGTAGCGAAGAGTTTAATTTGGCATGTGCACTGCGACAGTCTATTTCTAGTTTTGTAAATCTTTTTACATTTTTACTAATACCTGCAGCATTAATAGGCGTGCCTGCAAAAGTAATTGCCGTTACACTTCCCTTACATTTATTTTTACAGTTTTGGTATCATACCAAGCATATAAAAAAAATGGGCTTCTTAGAAAAAATTATTGTAACACCTTCGCATCATCGGGTACACCATGCCATAAATATGGAATACAGAGATAAAAATCATTCTCAGATTTTTATTATTTGGGATAAGCTGTTTGGTACTTTTCAAGCAGAATTGGAAAACGTGCCTCCAGTATTTGGTATTACCAGACCTGCACAAACTTGGAACCCGATTAGGATAAATTTTCAGCATTTGTGGTTATTAATAAAAGATGCTTGGCGGGTAAACAATTGGAAGGATAAATGCACTATTTGGTTTAAACCTACGGGATGGCGTCCCAATGGTTTTGAAGATAGATATCCAGTACATAAAATTACAAATGTATTGCACTTCAATAAATATGCAACGGAGAATAATGGTATGCTTCTTTATTGGTCAGTAGCACAAGCACTGATTACGCTGCTATTTGTAGCCTATTTGTTTAACAATATTGCAAGTATCGGACTGCCGAATATTTTTATTTATGGCCTATTTATTTTTGTTAGTATTTACAGTTATACAGAGCTAATGGATTTAAATAAGTTTTCTATTGTATGGGAAACCACTCGCTTGGTTTTTGGTATAAGCATTTTATTTTATTGGGGAGATTGGTTTGGATTAAACAAATATTTTTCATTAGGGAATTATTTTATACTCGCCTATTTGGTTATTTCTTTTTTGCTAAATTTTTATTTTGTTCAGTATCATTTTAAAAAATACAAACACAGTATTGCATAAAATATAAAAGTTGTATAAACCGATAAATGTCGGCATTTTGCCGTTCACACAATTATATTGTTTATTTTCCACTCATTTTACTTTACTTTGATTCATAAATTTTTACCATGGCAATACTAACTGTTGATAATATTACAAAAGATTACGGCAAAATAAAAGCATTGAAGGGGGTGAGTTTCTCTGTGCCCCAAGGTTGTGTAACGGCAATTACTTTTGCAGGCACGCCTATTAATGCTGCAGGTATTAGTAAAAATGTAAAAAGATTTACAAAA
>JAYSWO010000397.1:0-8657 GCA_043717975.1 Ferruginibacter sp.
AGGTACAACTACTACACTTAGGCCTAGCGGAAATATTATAGAAGGTTGGCAGCGCTACGAAGCATATTTTGATATTCCAATTAGTGCCCAAGCTATGAGCATTACGTTGGAAAATACGGGTTCTTCGGGCGATGTGTTTTTTGATGATGTGCGCATACATCCATTTAATGCCAATGAAAAATCGTTTGTATATCATTCGTCCAACTTGCGGCTAATGGCAGAGCTCGATGAAAACAACTATGCAAGTTTTTATGAGTACGACGATGATGGTACGCTAACAAGAGTGAAAAAAGAAACACAGCGTGGTGTAAAAACCATTACCGAAACACGCAGTGCTTTATACAAACAAACACAATAAAAAAACGGCTTATGTACTTGCAATGGCAGGTGCATAGATGCAATCAATTTTAAAAAAACACTTGCAACTACATATGTATTGCTTAAAGAATAAAATAATGAAGGGTACAAGAAAAATAATTGCTGTAATGTTATTGGCTATAGGTTTTTTACCTGCGGCTGCACAAGAAGCAGCGAATGTAAAAGAGGTGCTCACAAAAATTAGCCATAATTATGATACAAGTACCAACCTAAGCTTTGTCATAAAAATGAGCAATATAGTAGAACCCGAAGGTAAAAAAGCCACTACAGAAGTATCGGAAGGTTTTTATGCTTTAAAAGGTAAAAATGCTTTTTATAAAATAGATGATGTGGAAGCAGTGCAAAACGATTCTTTTTTTGTAGCAGTAGATGCAGCTACCAAATATGTAATTGTATCAAAACCTAAAGAGAATGGAAGTACACAGTTTTTTCCATTTAGGCAAACGATGGATAGTTTATTAAAAATATCGGCGGAGCGTTATACGATAAAACAAACATCAGATAAAACCAAAAAAACACGCAGCATTGTATTTGATGCAAAAGATACCACAGAAGCTGTACAGCAATTTGCCTTGGAATACAGTACAGATATGGGGCTTATTATATCGTTAAAATATTTTTACAGAGAGTACAAACCATTGCCCGAAGATTATAAGGAGCAAAATCCACGCATGGTTTTGCACAAAAAGACTATGCTAATCGAGTTCTCTAAATACAGTCATGCTATAATTGATGATGCATTGTTAAAAGAAACGAGGTATGTGTTTTTTGAAGCAGGTATTTGTAAACTGGTGGATAAGTACAAGGGATACAAATTGTATTATGCACCTGATCCAAATTTACAAGCAATGAGAAAATAAGGTTAAAATAGTAAAAAAAAATGGTAGAAGAATTTGGTTAAAAAAATGTATAAAAAATTAACGTATAATTTTTTTGAAAGAAAAAGTGCTTTAAAATAATAATACTGAACATTCGAAAATAAAAAATATAACATATTAAATAAGCCACTAAAAATTTGCAATAAAAGCAAAATGATAATTGGCGAATAGTCCCGAAGTTTCGGGAGCAAAAATTAATAAATAGTACACATGGAAAGAGTAATTAGCAAATTCTTGCAGCGAGCATTTTTAATGTTGATGGTATTAGTAGGCATAAGCAATTATGCAAATGCATATACCGACCCTACCAAATCTACAGCATTGATAGGTAGCCAAGGACAAATTGTTGTGGGCAGATCTGACACTACAATAGACGATAAGTTCTATACTTTATCTAGCCTAATTGATACCACTTACTCTTTAAAAAACATCGTATCGCTCAGTATAGATCCACTAAGCCCTGTTTTTATATTATCAAATTTTACAACCAATATAAAAATAGAAATTAAAACCACCAATGCACAAAACCAAACAAACATTATTGAAAAAATATTAACTGTAAATTATAAAAAAGGAGATGGTATAAAATATGACGCTACACAATATTACAATTTTGAAAATGCCACTAAAGTAGAAGTAAAAATTTTAGAAATAACATCGGATGTAACTTGGAACACTACGCAGGTATTGATTTTGAAAAATGAATTAACTGCCAATAGAGATTATGCGTTTAATTGTGCTACCATCATTTCAGGATTAGCTTTTGAGACCATAACCATACCTGCTACAGATTTAAATAAGCCTGATGAAATAAAAGTAAGTTGGGCTGACCCCAATAATGGCCAAACAGATTATGACTTAGAATGGGCATGGATTGATCAATCTGCACTTGCTTTATATCCTCAAATTGGCGGTAACTATATTCAACAAAATATTTTTGAAAATAATGCTACAAGAGTTACCATTACCGAAAGAGAATATAAAGTACCACTTTTGTATGATGGTGATGGAAAATTATTTATACGTGTAAGGCCCGTACAGCTAAGAAATGATGGAAGGTTAATAGAAGGAGCGTGGAGTGCACAAAACACTACATCCATTTTCGATTTTACTGGTCATGCTACAAAACTCAATTGGCAAGCATCGTCTTCTTATGCAGAAGAAGGCAAGCACAAAAGTGTGGTACAATATTTTGATGGTACGCTACGCAATAGACAAACCGTTACAAAAGACAATAGCAGCAAAACCACTGTAGTAGCAGAAACATTTTATGACTACCAAGGTAGACCTGTTATACAAGTATTGCCATCGCCAACGCTTAGCAATATTATACAGTATGTACAAAATTTTAATAAATCTATTACCACAGATGGATATCCAAAATCGCTATACGATAAGTTAGCACCAAATGAAACCATTTGTAGTAAAGCTTCGCCTGCATTAAGTACAGCTTCGGGTGCAGCACAATATTACTCACCCAATAATCCATTGCTTACTGGCGCTACTACTGGAGGCATAAATAATTTTATACCAAACGCAGAAGATACTATACCAGGAGCGGCATATCCATTTTCCGAAACTAGATATGCGCCTGATGGTAGCGGTAGAATAGCATCACAAGGTGGGGTAGGTGTTGCTCATCAACTAGGTTCTAACCACGAAACAAAATATTTTTACACTGGAGCAGATCAAAGGGCAGAGTTAGATCCTTTGTTTGGTACGGATGCTGGCACAGCATCGCACTATTCTAAAAGCATTGTAAAAGATGCCAATGGGCAATACAGCATTAGTTATACAGATATGCACGGGCGTACTATTGCTACTGCTTTGGCGGGCAATACTCCACAAAATTTAGATACATTGCCTTCTTACATAACTGCAACAAGAAATGTTACTAGAGATCTGTTGCCCGCTGGCACAAATGTTATTGCAGGTAGAACGATAAGATCTAGCCAGCCATTAATGGCTTTATCGGATGGCAATTTTCATTTTCAATATGAGCTTACGCCAGAAAATATAAATGTACCAAATTGTGATAGTACAAATATTTGTTACGACTGTTTATACTCTTTAAAAATAACCTTATCATCCGATTGTAATACAGATGCACCAACTATCATAGGAGAAAAAAAGAATTTTACATTAAACCAGTATTTAAAAGATACATATCTAACCGACTGCAATTCTCCAAATTTTATTGTGGATACTTCAATATTTTTAAATGAAGGTGCATACACGGTTACCAAAGAGCTTACCCTATCTGCCGAAGCACAAAATTATTATAGAGATAGTGTGTTTTTACCAGCCAATAATTGTAAAACTGAGCAAACTTATGTAACACAAGAATACAATTTATTAACCGCTAGCGCCAATTGTACTGTAACCTGCCAAACCTGTTTAGATTCACTTGGTGCAAACTACAATGCTTATAGAAATATTATGCTGCGTAAGCTTGGGGTATTTTATAACAATCAATCACCACCACAACCCCTGTCTACAAATCCATTAACGGAGGCTGAAGTGCTAGCGCTAGAGCCACAATTTGTAAAAGCGTATGCTGAGGCAAAAGCCAATTGCGAAATAATGTGTAACCCCGATGGGAATTATGGCGTGGATTATATAAAAAGTATAAGAGACTTAATGTTACATGACATGATACCCAGCACTGGGCAGTATGCCAGGTTTGATAGAGCAGCTATACTTCCAGATGGTTCGCAGCCAGGACAATCAGCTGTTAATTACACCGCTTTACAATATAATATTTTTAACCCTAGTGACGTTAACCCAATTTATGTAGATTCTGTTACCTCTACTACTTCTTCAGGTAATGATTGGAAACATCCCCTATGGTATAATACTATTACTAATAGTGTGGATACGATTTATAAAGATATATTTGATCAAAGAGATTCTGTAAATGCAAAAATTACAAGCACGGCATCACCGCTTTATACAAAAGAGCAGTTCGCTAATGAGTTTAACACAAAATCTTGGCCAGAGTCTCTACTGCCACACCATCCGGAGTATTGTAAGCTAAGAACATTAGAAAGTGTGGGTATGAAAAATGCATTTGCATTTGAAACAAAGTTGCTTGGTATAAATACATGGGCTGATGCAGTATTAGCTTTCGCCAATGGATCATCAGGAACACCCTTTGATGTAGTAGGGAAAGATCAATTTTTCACTACTTTATCTCCTTCCTTACCTGCTGTGTCGTCACCCTCAGCTGCCAGTATGCAAACATTGGTAAATGTAAACTATCAATCATTTGCTGGTAATACTTGGTCCATGTGGCGAATGGCGCAAATTATTGCCTTTTGTAGAAATATTCCAAACACCAATCCTATTTCTGCAGAAATGCAGACTTGTTATAATTCAAAACCTTTAGTGCCTACAAATCTTACAAATCAAATTAGTAATGGTACTAGTACTTGCCCAGATTGGGATTATACTTGGACAATCTTTAGGTCTTTATACCTAACCGAACGCAAAAATTATATAGATCAATATATACAAGCTCAATGTGCTGCTTATATTGACCCAACTCAAGCTTTCTTTTCTGATGGCACATATACATTAAGATTTCAAAGCACTACTCCAGGTTCATATAATACGGGTAATGATGATCTAAATCAAGCTTTATCAGACCTAAATAATGGGATACCTAACAGCCCTGCCGCAGCTAATTTATTAGGCAATCAAGCAGAAGCTACTTGTAGGTCTTATGCTAGTAGCTGGTTAGATGCGTTAAAAAAATGCCCAACAATTAATGCGTTATTTGTAGCAACTCCTAGCGATGAAATTACTATTATCGATAACCTCGTGGGAGTTTGTAAAAAAGGATATGATGCTACACATCCACTTGGTGCAAGCACTATATCGCCCAATGTTACTCCCTTCAATGGCTTTAGTAGTTTTCCAGATGTTATAAAAGATTATTTATTGGCGCATGGTATAAACCAGCCATGGACTGCATTGTGTAATCCTAATATTATAAAAGTTCCAGCGCCATATGAGCACTCGCCAGCTTTAACCAATCAATTGGTTATTACAAAGCCAGACTCCTGCCAATGCGAAAAACTACAAACAATAAAAAATGAGTATCTACAGAACCCCGGAGGTAGCCCTTCATTAAGCAATTATTTATTGGTAAAATATGGTACAAATATTAGACAAGGCTTGCTCGATACTTTAATAATACTTTGTAGAGATGGCAATATAAATGGCTGTAACTTTTTGGCTACCCCAATTGCTATACCTCCAATTTTGCAATGCAATGGGCCTGTAAAAACTTGTATCAATTGTAATGAATATAATGTTATCAAAGCCCAGTTTTATAGCGAATTTGGTCCAATCGGCATAGTGCCTATATCGGCACCCCAGAGCCCAGAAGATTTTGATATTAATATTGCTTTTGCAAATTATGTAAACATAAAAACTGGCTTTAATAAAACATGGATGGATTATGCAGCCTTTTCTACAAGTTGTTTACCAGGCGATGTTTCAAAAACAAAAAGCAAAAATAGTATTGGTAATATGCTAACCGATAAAACACCTGAAACATTATCTAGGGAATCGGAATGCACTAATCTTGAGAATTTATATACAGAATATTACCACAATTTTATCAATCCTCAGAGTAGAGAAGTGGTTTTAGATATACGCACTTTTTATGGTAATAAAATTCCTTGTGTAGGAAATGTTGGGGTTTTTGATGTGAATGGGGATCTTATTGGTAATACCACTTTGAGCGCAGATGGTAACGACAATTTTGTTAGCATTTGGAACTCCTCGCCTATAAATGCAGCTCTTGGAACACTTTATAGTATTAGAGGAAGCTGTCAGGTTAGGCTCAAATTAAAATCTGATCAAATCGTACCTTGTAATGGTGTTAATGGCATGAGGTATTATACTTTTTTAAATAAAGAACCCGATTTAAATGGAGTTGTTGTGGGGCCAGGTTGTTATATAGACTTTAATGATGGAATTCGTACCAAGGTAGATACATCTTTATCTACAGCTAACACTAGAATTGAGAAAATAATTCCTTTTAGGCATCAACAAAAAATTAGTTACTATGTACGCCATAAACATGAAGGTGCTTCACCAGATAAAGGATGGGAGGTAAAAGTTTATCATTCAGATACTTTGGGTATAGTAGGATTTGATAGAATAGTGGGAAATGATGGGTCATTATCTACAATAAAAAACTTAAAAGGTTATTTGCCAGAACATACAGAAGGGCTAGTTTTTCATAGTACCAGAGATACTTCTTTAAGCACATTTTCAAAAATTGAAAATAGAAGTAGCTTAAAAGGAATAAGGTGGATTGAAACTTGGGGGCACGATGAAGCAAATCCATTTCTTGGCTACAATTTTGGCGTCTTAGACAATTATCAAACCTTAGAATCTATTTTCTGTTTTGGTGGTTATCCAATGCCAACTGCGCCTGCAAACATTCTCCATTTAAAGAATATTGTTCAAAACCCCTTAAATGCGCCAAATCTTAAGTATTTAGCTATCTCAAAAAATGGGTACACAAATGATGTAATTATTAATTATCCGCAACTTAGAATTATTGATATTCAGTATGGGCTATTATCCTTTCAAGTAGATAGTATATTAAATCAAATAGCCAGATATACGCTTACTAATAATGGCAAAGCATACTTAGGAAATGGCAATGAAGCACGCACAAGTGCTAGCGATGCAGCTTACAATACGCTTATAACTCGTGGGTGGACTATTGCTATTAATGGCAATGGTGTAGCTGGTGCAGCTTCTTCAACTCCTCAAAGTATTACTACAACTTCTGAATATCGTACTCCAGCTATTTCTCTATTTTCTGAGTATTATTCTTATGCTACTAATCAACCTAATAGTACTATACAACAAACACAACAGGCATATAATATTGCATGTGGCTATGTATCATCTAGTTTTTGTGGACGGGCAGTAAATAATACAAATTGCGAAGATTTATTGGTTCTTTTAAACAATTTTTTAAGCTTGCCCACTAGCTCTTCTATTACTGAAATAACCTGCGGCTCTGTTGGAGATGCATTTACTATTTATTTTAATAACCATTTAGGTACAAACTATACTTACCTAGAATTGATAGATATTTATAAAAGTTGCAATATTGTTTTCGGAAATTGCTCAGTTACAGATTGTGCAACTATAAACAATGCTTACATTAGTTTTCTTCATTTGCCATCAAATAATGGTATTACCGAAATAACTTGCGGCTCATTAGGCGACGCTTTTACGGTTTATTTTAATAACTATTTTGGTACTCAGTATACTTACCTAGAATTAATAACTATCTATAAAAGATGCAATATTGCCTTGGGAAATTGTTCTGTTACAAATTGTGAAACCATAAACAATTTATACAATAGTTTTCTTAATTTGCCTTTATATACAGGTGCAGGTATTACCGAAATAACCTGTGGTGCTGTTAGCGATGCTTTTACACTTTATGTTAATAATTATTTTGGTACACAATATACTTACCTACAATTAATACCAATTTTTAAAAGATGCAATATTGTTTTAAAGAATTGCTCCGTTACAGATTGTGAAACCCTAAACAATATTTACAATAATTTTCTTAATTTACCATTAAATACTGGTATTACAGAAATAATATGTGGTGCTACAGGTGATGCGTTTACACTTTATTTTAACAACTATTTTGGTACACACTATACTTATCTAGAATTAATAGATATTTATAAAAGGTGCAATATTGGTTTAGGTAATTGTTCTGTTACAGATTGTAAAACGATAGAAAATATTCTTAAAGACTTTTTGCAACAGCCTATATATTTAGATTTAGGCATAAAAGAAATAACTTGTGGCACAATAGGCGATGCCTTTACTACCTATTTTAATATACATTTCGGTACCAACTATACCTACATAGAATTAATAACTATTTATAAAAGATGCGGAATTGTTTTGGGAGATTGCCCTTATTATGATTGTGAAAGAATAAATGAAGTACTCCAGAATTTTTTCCAACAACCATTATACAATAACATAAAAGATATAACATGCGGCCCAATTGGAGATGCTTTTACCGCATATTTTAATAACTACTTTGGTACACACTTTACCTATTTAGAATTAATAGAAATCTACAAAAGATGCGGATTTGTTTTGGGAGATTGTGATTATACTGATTGCGAAAAGATAAAAAAGGTACATGACGATTTCCTTCTGCTACCACTGAATGATGGTATTAAAGAAATAACCTGCGGCCCTATAGGTGATGCATTTACCGCATATTTTAATAATTACTTTGGCACACACTTTACCTATTTACAATTAATAGATTTATTTAAAAAATGTAACATCGTTTTAGGAAATTGTACGTATACCAATTGCGATTCTATA
>JAYSWO010000398.1:0-8656 GCA_043717975.1 Ferruginibacter sp.
GCTTTTATAAATCCATCAATTTCTCCATCCATTACAGGGCCTACGTTTCCTACTTCATAATCTGTACGGTGGTCTTTTATCATTTTGTATGGGTGAAAAACATAAGACCGAATTTGGCTTCCCCATTCTATTTTTTTCTTTTTGCTATTGTTGGCGTCTTTTATTTCGTTGCGCTTTTGTAATTCTATTTCGTACAATCTACTTTTAAGCATTTGCATAGCAAGCTCTCTATTGCCAAGTTGGCTTCTATCTTGCTGGCATACCACTACAATACCAGTTGGTATGTGGGTAAGCATAACTTTCGTTTCTACTTTGTTTACATTTTGTCCGCCTGCTCCTCCGCTCCTACTCGTTTCCATTTTTACATCGGCGGGGTTTATATTTATTTCAATAGTATCATCTACCAAAGGATACACATACACACTCACAAAGCTAGTGTGTCGGCGGGCTGCACTGTCAAATGGTGATATGCGCACCAAGCGATGCACACCACTTTCACTTTTTAAAAATCCGTATGCAAATGGCCCTTCTATTTTATAAGTACAAGTTTTTATACCAGCCCCATCGCCCCATTGCCAATCCATTTCGGTTACAGTCCATCCTTGTTTTTCGGCATACATGCGAAACATACGGGCGAGCATTTCTGCCCAATCTTGGCTTTCTGTACCGCCAGCACCACTGTTTATTTGTAGCATGGCTGTCAACTCATCTTCAGGTTCATTGAGTGTACTTTTAAATTCTGCTTCTTCTACTCTTTTCACCGCATCATCAAATGCTTCTCTCACTTCTTCTTCGGTGGTATCGCCTGCTTTCCAAAATTCAAAAAGCACCGCAAAGTCTTCCACAGCCGTACTGGTGCTATGGTACATGTTTACCCAAAACTCGTTTACTTTTGTTTCTTTTAAAATGGAAGTGGCTCGTGCGTTATCGTCCCAAAAACCCGGCGATAAAGAGAGTTGTTTGTCGTTGGCTATTTTAGATTCTCTGTTCTCTACGTCAAAGAAATCTCTTCAAAACCGTTATGCGATCTCTCAGAGCCTTTATTTGTTCTATTGTCATGCGGCGAAATTAGAGGATAATTGTTAAATTGTTGAATGTTTAATTGTTAATCGTTCAAAATCGTAAAAAATGTAAAACGAATAGCTTCCTTTTTTTGTTTACAAACTGAAGAAGCTTGATTGGGCTTCAGTGGCGACGCTCCGTTCGACAGTATATCTTTTTTCATCTTTTATTATGTTTCAAAAACACAAATAAATTCTTTAATTTAGACCTCAATAATTAAATATAATTACTAAATAATCGAACTTCAAAGTCTTCCCTCGGAGGATTTAGGGGGCTTTATAATGGCAAAACACAACGATACAGGAAAAACAGGTGAAACTTTAGCAGCAAATTGGTTTACAGAAAAAGGATACGAAATTTTACATACCAACTGGCGACATAAAAACCTTGAAGTAGATATTATAGCAACAAAAAATAAAATGCTGCATTTTATAGAAGTAAAAGCGGTAACGACGTTGCAATATGGCAACCCTGAAGATAAAATAACAGAAAAAAAAATTAAAAACCTCATCAATGCATCGGAAGAATACTTGTACCAAAACCCACAGTGGCAAAGGATACAGTTTGATGTACTATCCATTACCATGTTACCAAATATCGAAGTGGAGTATTATTTAATTGAAGATGTGTATGAATAGTTATAAGGTTCATGGTTGAAAGTTCAAAGTTGCATAAACTTTGAATTTAATAATGAAACTTTGAGATTAAAAAACCTTGAACTTTCAACCTTCAACTTTGAATTCTCAACGCTTCCACCCTACCAATCAACTTCTGCACCATTTTAAAAGTAGCAGGGCAGTAATCAATATTTTGCTTGTGTACATGAGCATACTCTTCAAATTTTTTCTTTTTTAAATGCGGAAATCCTGCACAATCATCAGGTCTCACAGCATAAATGCTACACTTATTGTCTTTTAAATTTAAAAACTGGCAAGGCTGCGTAGTATTTACCCAATCGCCATTGCGTTCTTTTTTAAGCCACTTGGTTTTAAATTCTTCTACTGTGGTTTCAAAGTGTGTTGCAATTCTTTTTAAATCTTTTGGCGTAAATGTAGGTGTCATTTTTTTACAACAATTCGCACAGGTCAAACAATCTACCTCTTGCCAAACTTCTTTATCAATAATAGGTGTAATCTTATCTATATTTTGAGGAGGCGTCTTTTCCATCTTGTTTAAAAAACGTCTGAAAGAACTTCTATTAGCTGGTAATTTTCTTTTAAATGAGCGCAGTGTAGTAGTTAGCATATGTACTTTTGTATAAAAAATTGTGTTGCGAAAATAATGTTTAATTATATTGTACAATCATTGTTTATAAAAAACTCATTTAAAAGATGTGGGATGCGCATAAAAAAGGGTACAAGGCATGGCTGCGATTAGAAAAATCGTTATCAGAAAACTCCGTAGAAGCCTACCTGCGTGATGTGCAGCACCTCACTGATTATTTACAAACCATTGGCGATTTAAAAAATCCAGATGCCATTGTATTAAAAGATTTAGAAAAATTTACAAAGTGGATAAATGAGCTTGGTATGACCAATACATCGCAAGCACGCATGATAAGTGGTTTGCGCAGTTTTTTTAAATATTGTTTAATAGAAGACATAGTAACCATAGACCCCGCTGCATTATTAGAAGCTCCCAAGAGCCAACGAAAATTACCCGATACACTTTCATTTGAAGAAATAGAACAGATAATAGCAGCTATAGACCTTAGTAAACCCGAGGGCGAAAGAAACAGAGCTATACTTGAAACACTGTACAGTTGCGGTTTACGGGTGAGCGAATTGATTCATTTAAAAATTAGCCAATTGTATCTTGATGTAGGTTATATACGTGTAGTGGGTAAAGGGGATAAAGAAAGGCTAATACCAATTGGTAGCGATGCCATAAAATACATTGGCATTTATAGAGAACAGATACGCAACCACACTAGCATAAAAGTAGGACAAGAAGATGTACTTTTTTTAAACAGGAGGGGCTCGGGACTTACAAGGGTTATGATTTTTTTAATGATAAAATCGTTGGCGGTAAAAGCCGGTATAACAAAAGTAATTTCACCACATACATTTAGGCATTCGTTTGCTACACACTTAGTAGAAGGTGGTGCAGATCTTCGTGCAGTACAAGAAATGCTTGGTCATGAAAGCATAACTACCACAGAAATATACACACATTTAGATAGAGAATTTTTGAGAACTACATTAAGTATGTATCATCCTGCATTTAAATAATAGCTCATCAATTACATAAGATGCTGTATAAAAAATATTTAACCAACTATAGATATTGGTAGTTAAAACTATTCTATAAAGTGAGTGACATTTTGAATTTTAGTGTATGAATAAGGTTACTTCATTAATGAGGTAGAAAGTAAATTTCAATCTAAATATAAATAAAAAGTGTTGGGAACCAAAAGTCCTAAGGAAGAATGTAGGGGAACTTTTTAAAGCCTTTCGGTTGCAATATCGCTTTGAATATATAAGGCAGCTTCTTCTTCTTTGCGGCCAACACGCTTGCGGTAGTTTTTAAAAATGCTTTGCCATTTTAATTGTATTACCCCAAGTATTCCTTCTTTGATAATGCCTTTGTTCATTTTACTAGCACCAAGTTTTCTATCCTTAAAAGTAATAGGCACTTCTACAATTTTAAAACCAAGTTTCCAGGCCGCAAATTTCATTTCTATCTGAAAGGCGTAGCCCACAAAGCTTATGGTATCTAAATTAATTGTACTAAGCACGTTTGATTTATAACAAACAAACCCAGCAGTAGGATCTTTTATGGGCATAAATGTAATAATACGTGTGTATAAAGAAGCTCCTTTGGATAATGCAATGCGATTAGCTGGCCAATTTTCTACTGCTCCGCCATTTACATAACGTGAACCTATGGCTACATCTGCGCCACCTACACACGCATTGTGCAAGCGGATAAGGTCAGATGGCTCATGAGAAAAATCTGCATCCATTTCGCAGATGTATTGATAATTATTTTTTAAAGCCCACTTAAATCCATGAATATAAGCTGTACCCAATCCTAGTTTTCCTTTGCGCTCTTCTAAAAATAGTTTGTTGGGATATTTTGCAAACAATGATTTTACGATAGCAGCTGTACCATCAGGCGATCCATCATCTATTACAAGCACATGAAAAAGTGAAGGCAAATTCATTACCGTAGCAATGATTGCTTCAATATTTTCTTTCTCATTGTATGTTGGTATGATAACAATTTTTTCCAAAAGACTTTCCGCTGATTTGTTCAAAATTAATTTATAAAACTGTATTTTAAAGTTAAATAATTTAAAACACTATTTTTTTAATAGCGTACGATTAAATAATTCCGTTACTTTCTTCTTTGTGTGCATCGGAAAATCACCCTTCATCATCCAATCATAGTACTGTGGCTCCTTCTTAAATACCTCAGATACAGGCATTCCTTTAAACTTACCAAAGTTAAATACCTCTTCTCCTTTATCGTTAAAACTAAATCGGCGGGCATAATCTACAATTTTTTCTTCGCCAATACAACCGAGTATTGAATCAACAGTCGTGCCCAGTTTATCGTATTTTTTTAGCTGCGCCTCCAAAACTTCTATGGTTGCATTAATATCTGCTTCGGCACTATGCGCATCTACCAAAGTTTTTTCGCAAAAGAACTCGTAAGCAGCACTTAAAGTGCGAGGTTGCATGGTATAAAAAATATGCTGCACATCTACCATTCTACGGTCGCTAAGGTCTACATCTACCCCAGCCCTTAAAAATTCTTCCATCAATAAAGGAATATCAAATCTATTACTGTTATAACCACCCAAATCGCAATTTTCCAAAAATTGTTTAATCTCATTAGACATTTGTTTAAAAGTAGGTGCGTCTTTTACCATATCGTCGGTAATGCCATGTATTTCACTCGAACTAGAAGGTATCGGCATTTGTGGATTAACCAGTCTGCGCTTAGCTATTCTTGTACCATCGATGTTTATTTTAACTACTGCTAGCTCTACTATCCTGTCCGTTGTAAGATTTACACCGGTGGTTTCTAGGTCTATAAAAGCAATGGGGCGATTAAGCTGCAACATAAGTATATTTATTAGGTTAGTATTTAGCCTGCAAGATACATATTTGAAAAAGTTAATAGTGATGTAATATTTAAGTATTTTTTGCGTTTAAGGTGTAGAATAAATTATCTTTGTACTTTAAAATACCCAAAAAATGAGAAAAATACTTATTGCTTGCCTTCTGTTAATGAGCTTTACAGCCTTAATAAGCAGCTGCGGTTCTAGTAAAAAAACAGGTTGTCCGAACAACCAAGGTATAATACATTAAAAAATAGATAGTGAACTGGAAAGAATTTATTGATGAATCTGGATTGGAAGCGATAAAAAAGCTCTCAATAGAAAAGACACAAGTTATTTTTAAGCACAGTACCCGCTGTTCTATTAGTACCATGGCAAAAAGTAGGTTAGAAAGATCTGCTAAACCTGACGGAATTGATTTTAACTATTTAGATTTAATAGCTCACAGAGATATCTCTACTAAAATAGCTAGCGATTTTAATGTTGAACATGCATCTCCACAAATACTTGTTATAAAAAATGGCGAATGCATATATGATGAAAGTCATAATGCCATTAACATGGATGAGATTTTGGAAGTAGCTAGCTAGAGTTGTATCAACATAGTTGAAGATTCAAATTTTTTTACATCAAGCATTATTAGAAATAGCTACTGCATCAAAATGTATTGGAACTATTTTATGTCTGCAATTAACGTCAAAGTTTGAGAAAGGTTGAAACTTCCACTAACAACCTTGTAACGCTTAAAACCTCCACCGCACAAAAGCTTCCATAGCAGCATACTCTGCTAAGCCAAGTTTATTGTACAATTCTGCAGTGCCCCTATTTCTATCTTCTGCTCTTTTCCAAAACTCTCTACTATCGGCTCCTTGAAAAACTACGCCATCTTTTTGGCTCTGGTGTTTAAAAATACCATTCCGTTTTTTTAATACTTGGTCAGGGCTCATTGGCACTACCATTTCTATTAAATCTATATCCCACTCAGCCCATGCTCCTTTATACAACCATACCCAACATTCGTTCATGTACTCGTTATGTCTAAGACGTTTTACGGCTTCAAACACACCATCTAAACATACCCTATGTGTACCATGCGGGTCTGCTAAATCGCCTGCAGCATATATTTGATGCGGCTTTATTTCATCAATAAGTTTTGCAATGATTTCAAAATCTGCCTCTCCTATCGGATTTTTTTCTACCAAGCCCGTTTCGTAAAAAGGTAGGTTTAAAAAATGTGCTCTATGCTGCGGTACGCCCACAAAGCGACAAGTATTTTTTGCTTCTCCCCTTCTAATAATACCTTTTACTTGCCTAAGAGAATCAATATCTCTTTCACCATTTTTCTTTATTTGCAAAAATGCCAAAGCATCATCGTACATTTTTTCTGCTTCAGTACTTTTTATACCAAATTGTTTGTTATAGTCTTTTACAAATTCTATAAATCGAAAAGCCTCATCATCGGCCACGGCTATGTTTCCACTTGTTTGATACGCCACATGTACTTCATGCCCTTGATCTACCAATCGCTGAAAGGTACCACCCATCGATATAATATCATCATCGGGATGTGGGCTAAAAATAATGACCCTTTTCCTTTCGGGCATAGCACGCTCAGGTCTGTTTGTATCATCTGCATTGGGTTTGCCGCCTGGCCATCCTGTAATGGTATGTTGCAATTGGTTAAACACTTCAATATTTATATCATAAGCCTGACCATATAAAGCCAACAAATCGCTCAACCCATTTTGGTTATAGTCATTATTGGTTAGCTTTAATATTGGTTTTTCTAATAAAAAAGCCAAATGTGTTACCGCTTTTTTTATCATGCCCTTATTCCACAAAACATCATCAGTAAGCCAAGGTGTTTTTATACGTGTAAGTTCAGCAGAGCTACTTTCGTCTAATACAAATTTTACATTGTGATGCCCTTGCAAATACGAAGCTGGTACAAACTCTGTTACTGGTCCTTCCACTGCTTCTTTAATAATATTCGCCTTACGTTCGCCCCATGCCAACAATACAATTCTTTTTGCTTTCAAAATACTACCAACACCCATCGTTATTGCTTTTCGAGGCACATTGGCTATGCCCCCAAATTCATAAGCCGCATCAAAACGGGTAAGATGATCGAGTGTTATTAATCTTGTAACAGAACTTACATGGCTACCAGGTTCATTAAAACCAATATGCCCATTTCTTCCAATACCCAATATTTGAAAATCGATTCCCCCAAATGAATCGATCATTTTTTCATAATGCTCGCAATGCTGTTTTACCAATTCTTGTTGGATATTACCTTGTGGTATAAAACAATTTTCTTTTTTTATATCTACATGGTTGAAAAAGTTTTCATCCATAAATCTGCTGTAACTTTGAATGGCATCGGGTTGCAATCCATAGTATTCATCTAGGTTAAAGGTTACCACATTTTCAAAACTTAGCCCTTGCTCTATGTGTAAACGAATAAGTGCTGTATACACTTTTTTGGGTGTAGCTCCTGTAGCCAACCCCAATACGGTAGATTGTCCTAAACGTTGCTTAGATAAAATAAGTGCAGCTATTTCATCAGCTACTGCATTACATACTTCCTCCATCGTTGTATAGATAAGGGTATCTATTTTTTCAAACGACATTAATTTTGTTGGCGCTAAACTATCTGAAATCATTGGTAAATATTTAATGTAAAAACCATTTGGTTAAAGGTACAAAAAACAGTTTAATCAATATATAAAAAGTATAAAGGTAAAAATTAGCACAATAAAAAAGTGCCTACTATGCAATAAAGTAGATACTTTCAAAATAAAAAAATATTAAAAAATAATACTTGTACCTTTTTCAATGTTGGCTACAAATGTGGTAAGTTTTAGGTTAAACTCCTTAAAATAATGGTTACTGGTTGTTTTCACCAACTCCTCAACAGCTTCTTTTTTTACAGTATTAATGTTGCACCCTCCAAAGCCACCACCCATCATTCTTGCGCCTAACACATTATCACTATGGCTCACATTATCTACTAAAAAATCTAATTGTTTGAAACTTACTTCGTAGTCTTTACTAAGTCCATCATGTGTTTCAAACATTTTTTTTCGAGCGCTTGGATCTTACCATTTAGTAAATCTTCGCAAGCTAATTGTAACCGTGCTATTCCTTTTACAACAAACCTGCTACGCTTATCTATTATATTATTTTTTGTAACAAATATGTATTCAACAATTCTTCTGCAACATCTCTAAGAGAGTTTATTTGCTGTTTATATTCTTTTCCCCATGCCGCCGCTTGCTCGCACTCTTGCTGCATGTATTGTATGCAGATGAAGCAAGAGCATGTTTTACATTTGTATTTAATAAAACAATACTGCAACCATCCAATTTTAAAGAAACGTATGCATAATCCAAGGTTTTGCATCACATTTTTCTTTACATAAAGAGCCTATTCTTTCTTACCTTTTTTTATGATTAGCACACAAAGAACTCAAAGCATAAAAAAAATACTCACTAGTGTAGCAAAAAAAAAAAAAAAACAAAA
>JAYSWO010000399.1:0-23294 GCA_043717975.1 Ferruginibacter sp.
CTTTAGCGAAAAAGAGCTAAATATATTACAACTATTATCCGAAGATAAAACAATAGAAGAAATAGCTAAAATTGTTTTCCTTAGCCCACGTACTATAGAAACCATACGCCAAAATATGAAGACCCGTGTAAATGCTAAAACCGTAGGCGGGCTGCTAATGTATGCTATTAGGAATAAATTGATAGAGTAATTCCCTCCTGTGGACAGCCTCCCCAAACCCCTCCACGGGAGGGGCTTTAGTCCCAAATACTTTATAGTGCTTTTATTTTTTTCGACGTTTTCTCATCCGTTTCAATCTTCGAGTAATTCCCCTCCAACGGTGGGGTGGACTCCGAAGGTGGACGGGGTGGGTAAGCCAAGCACTAAGGGATATTTCGTAAGGCACGAACTGGTGCGGTGGGTAGCCGAGCCGAGTATTGATCATTTCAAAAGTAGAAATGAAAAAATAATCAATGCTTAATGTTGAAATGTTAGTCGTTGATATTTTATAGTGAATTTTCTTTGCTAGCTGGCAAAGAAATTCCTCGATACTTGTATCGACCTTGTAATTATTTATCTAAAAAATTAAAACAGAGAGTTGTTTAATGAAAACCTACAAGGTCTTTTAACCACTTCAATAAATAACAAAATTTATGAGAAGACCTTATAAGTTTACGAACAGTTCAAAAACTCAACATCCCATATTAAACCATAAATTATTTCACCCACTCCAAACGAATTAACGAGAAACGAATAACGAGAAACGAATTAATTAAAACGTAACTATCCCACACTTCACTGCATATATCGCCAGGCCTACCCTACTCTTTACATCTAGTTTTTCAAACAGTGCATCTCTGTATCCGTCGATAGCACGAGCCGTCATGCCAAGTTGGGCAGCTATTTCTTTGTAGGTAAGGTCAGTGCTGGCTAGTTTTAAAAAAGCAATTTCTGTAGCAGTGAGCAGCGATTTTTCTTAAGCCGAATGCCCTTTTTCATTTTGGTAAAAAAACGATGCCAACCTGCCCGTAGCAGTATTGCAATAATAATAACCATTTTCTGCTACGGAGTATATAGCAGTTTTAAGATCTTGTGGCAGAATGTCTTTTTTCATAAAGCCACGCACTCCCGTTTATAGCAGGCGTATAAGTGCTACATCGCTATCGTACATGGTGAGTATGAGTATTTTTACATGTGGTTTATTTTTCTTAAGCCACTCCGCTGTGATATAGCCATCCATATTGGGCATGTTGAGGTCTAATATTACCATATCAGGCTGAGTGCCTTTGTCTATATTTTTTATAAGATCCAGTCCATCGCTAGCTAGGCCTACCACACGGCAAGCTTCAAAGGTATTTATGTAAGCTGCCAGTGCATCTCGCAGCAGCACATGGTCATCTACCAAAAAAATATTATGCATTGTTGTAGCCATGTATGGGTATGTTTATGTTTACGCTTGTACCTATTTTTAAAAAACTTTTTATTTCGCAATGCCCACCAAGCATTTTTACACGCTCTTGTATATTGAGTAGCCCAAGCCCTTTGTTATCCAATTTTGTATTAAAGCCTTTGCCATCGTCTTGTATGCATATACTCATACTTGAAGGTGCAAAATGTATAGTAATGTTTACAGTAGTAGGCATGGCATGTTTTACAATATTGTGCAAGCACTCTTGTATGATTCTGTACAAAATAAGCTCCTGTTTATCTGCTAAAAATAGAGCTTCTCCTACTACTTCAAGATGTATAGCAAAGGGTACCACTTTTTGTAGTTGTTGCACTTCAAAAGCCACTGCATTCATAAAACCATTGGCTAGCAATGCATCCGCATTTAGAGTGCGGCTAAGGTCGCTAAGGTCGGCTATGGTTTTGCCGATGATGTTTATCGGTTCATCTAACTCGGTTTGTCCATTGCCCGCAAGGGTTATCAATTGTAGTTTTGCAAAAGCTAATTTTTGCCCCACATTATCGTGTATTTCTCTAGATATATTTAAAAATGTTTGTTCCTGCATTTCTAGCTGCGCTTGCAGTAAGGCATTTTCGTGGCTTACCTCTATGGCTTGTAGGGCTTGTATGTGCGCATTTTGTTTTTGCTTATAGCGGTAAATAATAAATACAATGAAAGAACTCAATAATAGGAAGAGTACGGTGAAGATGATGATAAAGAGGAAAATTATTTGTTCTGTTTTAGGCATAAAAGAGCTTTTAGAAAAAAAAGATTCATAATAAAATATCCAAAATTGGAAAACAACCCATAGAAAAAAATTGTATCTCTAGGAATACTAAGAAGAACCAAATATCTATTCATTAAACTAAAAGGCACAATTTAACCTGCTCCAAGAAATATACCAGCACAGATAAAAAAAGTTGGCATCTTATTCAGATCTATAAGGGGATCACTTTTTAATAAATGATAAAAATAATAAACACAAAAAATAAATAAACAAATGTTTGAAAATGCAAATGATTCGCCAGTGATATTTTTAACATCCGCAATAATTAAAAAAATTAGTACCGCCGATAACAAAATAAATAAATATTTTAAAAACCATTTTTTTTTGAATCTTTATAAATTACTAGAGATAGAAATATAAAATGAAAACATATTGAAATAGTATTTAAAACTGTCCCCATATTCCTAGGTAAAAAGTGAAATCTACTAGAGAAGACAAAAATACCAATAATGATACCTACTATTGGATACCAATAAAAATACTTCATATTATTAGGACAGCAAGTCATTTTAAATACTTTAATTGAAAGTACCAATTGAATAAAAAAGAGTATTACAGTAAAAAATTGAATGGATATAAAAATATTCTCTCCCATAATTACCCATAAAGAAACGCCTAAATCATCATATACAAAAGAGAAAAACACCGAGTGGGGGGTTGTTTTTCTTCTTTGGTGTAGAAATACCTTCCTCAATCCCTCTTAGAGTAGAGAAAAAATTTTTAATGGTTAAAGAAGGCATATTTCTTACTAAAAACAACCAATTGATAAAAGAGACATCACAAGAAAGATGGCTTGCAAGGCTTGGGTATTCTCATTTTTTCTATTTGTAGCGATAAATAATGAATACAATGAAGGAACTCAATAGTAAAAAGAGTACGGTGAAGATGATTATGAAAAGGAAAAATATTTTTCGGTTTGCGGCATAAAAGAAGAGCTTTTATAAAAAATAAATTGATTATTATGTAACCAATGCTTACGAAAGAAACTATTCCATTAATTAAATCGTTTGGAATTTTTAATACTAATAAATATTTGACCATTAGAGATGTGGGCACAATGACTCCACTACCTAAAAATATTCCACAGTTTACATAAAAAATTGGATTAGTTGATAAAGGATTTTCTGTATTACCTTCAAAAAGTTTATAAAAGTAGTAGGAAGAAAAAAAGAATAAACCAGTATTAGCTAATGCAAAAGAAGTAACATAGCTATTACGTATGTCTAAAATTATTAACCAAACAGTTAGACAGAAACCTGCTAAAGCAATAAGCTTAAAAATATTCTTTCTAGCTGTGGTTGAATAAATAAATAAAGTGAGGAATGAATAGTGAAATAATAAGGAAACAGTATTTATAATAAAAGATATCCGACAAGTTGATAGATTTAGATTTTTTATTGCAAATAAAAATCCAATAATCGATCCAACTAATGGGTACCAGTAAAATTTTCTAATGATAGAAGGAGCATTTTTATTTTTGGCAACATTTAATGCAATAATTAACTCAATAAGATAAATTAAACCTCCTAGCCATTGAAAAATAATATTAATACTCTTTCCCATAATTACCCATAAAGAAACGCCTAAATCATCACATACAAAAGAGAAAAACACCGAGTTCGGTGTTGTTTTTCTTCTTGGGGGGAGGAAGCCTCCCCAAACCCCTCCACAGGAGGGGCTTTAGTCTTTAATACTTTATAGTAGTTTTATTTTAGCGAGGCTTTAAGGCAGTTTTATTAGAAGCTATATTAGTTCAGCGTTATTGGAACTTAGTTTAAGGATTACCAACCTATGCTCTGTGTATTTTTATAAATTGTTGTGGTGGTGCTTGCCGCCGTTTGAAACAGATGCGCATATGTAGTAGTCGTACTAACTACATATAGCTTATTTTAAAAATAATTTCTGTAAAGCAAAAGGCGTGGCAACTCCGTACCAACCGCCTAGCAAGTCCGTAGCAGTTTTATATCTATCTCGTATGAGAATTATGTAAAATAGATTTTGCAACAGTGTAATTCACCAAAAGAATTGATGCGAACAACAATTTATAAAAAGGAAAACAACAGCATACAAAGTTGTTTTTCACTTTTTAATTATAAGTAAGTGGTGGAGGTTTGTACCAACAAAAAAAGTTAGTACATACAGCGGCAAACAACTTTACCTTTTAAACATAGCTTACTATAAAAACGCTTACCAAAATAAAAGATAAAAATAATGAAGGAGTATAGTACTAGCAGGCTTGAATAATTTCTGACTGCTTTGCCTTAAATAGCTAGGTAGAAAAAATATAAAAGCCTTTTTTGTTGGCGGAAATAATTATACATTTAATTATTTATTCCACAGCGTCGGTTTTTTCTGAAATGGTAAACGTAGAGTTGAACTACGATTGAAGTTTAATAACTTCTTCAACAATTTTATTATTTTGGTTATGAAAAAAAATATTTTAACTCTATTATTTTCAATTAGTTTATTAACTAATACATTTGCAAATAATTTAAGTTTGGAAACGAAAAATTTTAAAAACAACCCTCTTATTTTTAATACAGCTAAATCTGACGAGGAATTAATATCTATTTTTTCTAACATTGAAGAAATCCATAGCAATGGACTAGATTATATCTTTTCCTATGTTCAAACCTCTTTGAAAAACAATCCGAATTTTATTATTTCGGCAGGTCAATTAGATAAATTAGTAGAAGATTATATGATAAAGCAATTATATGTTAAAGGGATAGATTTTATTCCAGCTTTTAAAAATAAAACATCTATCTTTCCTTCAAATGTTGCTACTGATCCTTTTTTTGTGACAATTGAAAATGAAACTAAATCGGTTATCTCAGAAAATCTAAAGTCAATTCTTTCAGAATTTCAAAGTTTCGTTTTAAACGATAAATTAAATACTGAATTAGAATATTATGATAATTTTGTAAAGTCTAAAATTTCATTATTAGATTCTGAAAAAGAAAAAGTTATGTTAGTAGTTGCTGTTTATACAGGTAAATCCTCTGTGATATACTGGAATAAAAATACACAAAAATGGATTGATTTAGATAATATAAGCAATCAATCCAACAGACTTTCACCACATCCTGCAAAAACAGTTTTGGCTTCTGACATGGTTGGAGGAGCAGTAGGTGCTGCTGTTGGTGCATATGTGGGATTTACAGGTGGAACGGTTGCTTGCCCAGTTATAGGAAGTGTTGCGGGTGTAACTGCAGGTTTTCTGGTAGGTGGTGCAGTAGGTGCTATTAGAGCATCTGCTATGACAGCTGCAACTCAATTATTGTCTCGTTGGTTTAGCCGTTAATTTACAAAAATGAAAAATAAAATTCTCTTATACAGGATAAAACTAAGCCTATTTTTTTCGTTATTATACTTACTAGTATTTTATTTATTCTTCAAACGAGCAATTAGTTTTCAATTATTTGCAGAAAGTATAGGAGTGGGAATTTTATGGGTGCTTGGTACAAGACCCAAGCCCCCTATAAAAAACAATTAATTGATATAGTTTCGAAATTATTTTTTTGCCGTTGTTTGGTATAGAATCCACCAAAGGAGGATTAAGTACGCATACATACCAACGAAATGTAAGATTCTAAATAAGAAAAATAACATTGACCTATAAAGAATGATTATAATTTTATCAAATAGTATGTAGCATTTTTGCTACATACTATTTAACATCAAGCTATGCAAAAAAAATATAAAATCTTAATAGTAGTAGTTATTTTAGCGATTCTTTTAACGCCGTTTATCATAACAGTCTTTAAGTTTATTGACAAGTTTGAAAATACAGTTGTGGTAGATAAAACAAATACGGTAGTTAAATTAAAATATTTAGTAGCCTATAATTTATTGACTAAAAAAGAGTATACCATTTCATTAAAAGGGCTTAAAGTAATTAACTATTGGGCCTATTATTGTGCGCCATGTATTGAAGAAATACCAATGCTAGAAAATGTAAACATTAAGTATAAGGTAATTCTTTTTACAAAAGATAGCTCTAAAAACACAATCGATTTTTTACAAAATAAGAAAGTAAAACTAGATGCTTATTATTATACAGACACTACCATTTTTGGGTATGCAGATGTACTGCCACGCACATTAATATTAAAAGATTCCGTTATCAAATCTGATGTATATGCTAAAATAGATAAATCAGAAGTTGAATTTATAGCCATGTTAGATTCATTAAATACTCATTAAAAATAATCTTACAACAAGTTTATTATTTCATTATTCTATTTATTTTAAAAAAAATGATTCCTACTACGAATCATAAAGAAAATTTTACACTCATTCATCAATAAAACCAAAAGTGATGATACATAAAAAAATATTCACAATAGCTTTCTGTGTATTCTCTTTAAAATCTCACGCTCAAACCACCTCCAACCTCATAGAAGGAGGCAAAACACTTGTAGAACTCATAAGCGTACTCAAAAAAAATAAGACAGCAAGCGCCGCTAATCTTACCAACAAAAATGCCATGGTAGATAGTTGCGCAGCTAAGCAAACTGCTGACTTGTGTTTTAAAAATTCATCGAGTAAAGATTTAGCCATAAGCTTATACAGGCGAACAGATGCGGGCTACGAGGTACAGCCTTTTACGATGAAGGTGATAACCAAAAAGCAAGAATGCTGGTATGAGTTGCACAGCGGTATTTACAAATACAAAATAGAAATAGATACATCCGGCGCAAAAACACTTATGAGCGAAGGGGAACTGCGGCTACAGCCATGCGATAATATGCAAAGAGAAATAACAGAGTAAGTACTAGATCCTGCATGTGTAGTGTGGGATCTTTTTTTATGTAACTAGCAATCTCCTGCCACAAGTCTAGCAAATATTTACTGCATATTTGTGTTATGCGTATCGGCATAGCACTAAAAAAATCCACTACCCCCATAACATTAAATACCTAAACCAAAGTTTTTTCTGCAATCATAATAAGCCGTGGTGAAGTAGAAGCATTGTATTTCCCAAAATGATAATCACCAAACACTTCCTTTATTTTTAAGCCTTGTTTGGTAAACATTTTTTCAAAATCGGCTAACGAAAATTTAGCTACTTTTTCTGTGTATTGCATTGGCTTAGCAAGTGCAGCATCTTCCACAATTATTTTTTTATAAAAATGATGTTCATCGCTCCACTTGCTAATGGTATATGTTGTAGCATCTATCTGCTGCTGCGTTTCAGCTACTTCTTTATCGGCAGAAAATTGCACGTTTAAAAAATCCATTACAAAAATACCATTCGGTTTTATAGATGTAGCAATACTTCTTATGGCATTATCATGCTCACGCTGTGTTTTAAAATAACCAAAGCTTGTAAAAAAATTAAATGCTACGTCAAAATAATTTACCCAAAAGGGCAAGCGCATATCGTGTTCAAAAAAATGCAAATGTTCGTCTTCACTTTCCAATGCTTCTGCAATACTTTCTCTGCTTAAATCTATACCCGTTACATCAAATCCTTTTGCAGCCAATTGCATACTATGTCTTCCTTTTCCGCAAGCCACGTCCAGCATTTTCGAACCTGCTATAGGTTGCAAATGCGCCACCAAATTATCAATAAATTCGGCAGCTTCTTCCTCATCTCTGTGCGCATACAATTGATGATAGTAAGGCGAATTGAACCAATCTTTAAACCATGTGTCTAGCATTGGGCAAATTTAATGGTTTAACAATAAAAATATTTTTTGATTTTTTTTGAACGTGGGCATGGGTTCTTTTTTGAACATTCGTCCCGCTTTTCGCTTCAATCTTTTTTTTCGTTCCTCAAAAAAAGGATTTCCGCTGCAATCGGGCGTAGGTTTTGATCAGTAAATCTTTTCTCAACATTATAACCCCAACGACAATAGTGACATTTCGAAAGCTGTATAAAATTGTTTCAATTTTTGTGCTGCTTTGGCATTCGTGAGCTTGCCAAGTAATACATCATCTATAATTGGTTTAAGTTCAGCCATTCTGTAATCAATAATGGGTTGATAATTTAAGCCAATAACATTTATATCTTCTAAAATTAAGCTTTGCTCTTTGGGTGTTCTTTGTCTATTAGGTAAAAAATGGTGCAGTTTAAAATTATATTCTAAAAAATAAAATGGATTGTAATCGTCTTTATCTGGTTTTATAATTCCATTTATTTTTTTGTTTCTTTTTAGTTTGGTATTTACATCAGAGTGTACCATAAAAAAGTTATCCCATTCCCATCCTTTGTTATCTTTTAAAGTTGGGTCAAAATGATCTAACTGACCAAGCGTATCAAATTTCTTAAAAGTACCAGCATCCCATTTTTCTGGGGCAACACTATTTTTATTTATGAGAAACATTTCTGTATAGGCACACAAGCCCTGCTGCACCCATAATAAGTTTGCAATAATATCATAATAAAACTTATGGCTAGATGAAGAATAACCTGGGTGATTCTTACCAGCCTTATTAAGTCCATCCAACCATTTTTTATAGGAAGTAGCAAGCACTATATTTTTATCAATTTTTTTCATGTCTAGATAATATCAAAATCCCAAAATAGTTTACTAGCGAGGTTTCTGTATTTTTCGTATAATTTTTTTCCTGCTATCGTTTCTAACTTGTTTTTTTCATTTAAAACGGTAAGTTGGTTTCTAAGCATCAATGCTTCGGTTATTTTTTCAGACCTTTCATTGGAGTGTGTTTCTGTTAAATCAAACACTTTATTCAGCATTAAGTCGTACGTTAAATAAGAAGGTATAATGGTATAATTATCTACATGTCTTTCTGCATTTTTAGGGTAATATTGCTCTTGATACACTTCACCCTTTGTATTAAATTTAAGTTCTACAATTTCCCATGGCTCAAAGCTAGATGCTATAATAGGTGAGTGAGTAGCAAAGAAAAATTGAGAATCCTTGGTTAAGCTAACATAATAATCGGTAATAAATTTTTGTATGCTAGGGTATAAAGAACGCTCAGGCTCATCATATAAAATTAATGCGCCCTCAGGTTTTAATAAAAACAATGGCGTAGCACTAAATATTACTTGTTTTGTACCTGTGCTTAGTAAACTTTGTGGTATTGCATTCCCTTTAAGGTCTTCTACTTTTATAAAACCCAAATCTTCTTTCTTTTGAATATCTAGTTCTCTCTTTACACGAAGATTGAAATGTTTTAGTAAAGGGTCAAGGCATTCATCAGCAATTTCTGCAAGCGGATTAAATTCTTTTTTTCTGAATTTTTCTAGCTTGCTAACTGCTCTTTGTATTGCATTTATATCTTTACTGTTATCTTCAACAACTTTAGAAACTTGTTGGCGAATTTTAAGTTCTGTTTCTTGGTATTCTTGAATTTGTGCAAGTACTATATTCCATACATCTCCTAAATTATAATCTCCAAAGTCAATTATTTTTTTAGTTGAAAGATTAGCACCTTTGCTTTCATTCTCGTTGTATTTAAGCTCAGCCGGAAAATAAATAAATTGTGTTTTAATTTTATTTTCATATTCTGCATATTTGATATTCATTTCATTGAAATCCAAAATTTCCCCATAATTAGAAAACTTATTTAATAATAACCCATTAGTATTTTCTTGAGTCTTAAAAACTGAAATTTCGGTTGAAATCCCTTTGGTTTCCCTAGTTACAAAAACGTTTTTAAACTTTTCATGGTTGTAATTCTCAAACAATTTATCCATTGTATAAGTATGCCCCCCAATAATCTTCAAAAGAGTAGTCTTCCCCGTTCCACTCTGCCCAATAATACAAACCTTATCCAAAGGTTGCCCAGCCTTCTTGTGCCCTTTGGGATAAGTTAAATCAATTTCTACATCCTTAAACTGATGAAAATCTTTTATAATCACTTTTGTTACTTTCATACCTTATATTGATATTTACTGGCTACTTATTAATTTTATATGTACAAATCTAATAGAATAAAGCATTATTTGGTTGTAATAGTTGCGTTTTAAGTTAAAAAACTCAATTTTCTTATAACCCTGCCATATCTCTACCCACAATTTTGTACCTTTGCCCTCCTTAAAATCAGATAAAAAAGTATGGCATTAATAAAAAGTATTTCGGGCATTAGAGGCACTATTGGTGGCAAAACAGATGATAACCTTACACCATTAGATGTAGTAAAATTTGCAGCAGCATACGGTACTTGGTTAAAAACGCAAAGTAGCGGTACAGAAAATAAAAAAGTAGTCATTGGAAGAGATGGTCGCATCAGCGGAAAAATGGTAAGCAATATTGTTTCTTCAACGTTAACGGCTTTGGGCATTGATGTTATTGATACCGATTTAAGCACTACACCAACCGTGGAAATGGCGGTGGTTTCCTTGCAAGCAGATGGTGGAATTATTTTGACAGCAAGCCACAATCCAAAAGAGTGGAATGCTTTAAAATTACTAAACAACAAAGGCGAATTTATTAGCGGTGTAGAAGGAGAAATGATTTTGAATATTGCCAAAGAAGAAAGTTTTGAATTTGTATCCGTAGAACATTTAGGAAGCATCTCAACAAACGATACAACATTGGATGACCATATTGAAAAAATTCTGGCACATAAATTTGTTGATATAAAAGCCATTGCAGCAGCCAATTTAAATATTGTGGTGGACGTGGTAAACAGTACTGGTGCTATTGCCGTACCTGCTTTGTTAGATAAATTGGGTGTAAAAAATTATACCATTATTCATGGAGAAATGACAGGCGATTTTGCACACAACCCTGAGCCATTGCCCGAAAATTTGACAGACCTTAGTAGAGAAGTGGTAAAATTAAAAGCAGATTTGGGAATAGCGGTAGACCCTGATGTGGATAGACTTTGCTTTGTATGCGAAGATGGCAGTATGTTTGGCGAAGAATATACACTCGTAGCCGTAGCAGATTATATGCTTGGGCTACAAAAAGGAAATAGCGTGAGCAACATGAGTAGCACACAAGCATTGCGAGATATAACCGTAAAACATGGCGGCGAATATTTTGCAAGTGCAGTAGGCGAAGTAAATGTGGTAAACAAAATGAAAGCAAGAAGTGCGGTAATTGGAGGTGAAGGAAACGGCGGCATTATTGTGCCTGATTTGCATTATGGTCGTGATGCATTGATTGGTATTGCACTTTTCTTAACACATTTGGTAAAGAGTGGTAAAACCGTTCGCCAGCTTCGCAATACCTACCCAGATTATTTTATGAGTAAAAATAAAATAACGTTGAATAATGGTGTGGATACAAAAAAAATATTTGCGGCCATAAAAGAAAAATATAAAAACCAACCCATAAATGACGAAGATGGTTTGAAAATAGAATTTGAAAACGATTGGGTACAATTACGCACGAGCAATACAGAACCCATTATTCGTATTTATGCAGAAAGCAATTTAGAAACGACTGCAGATAATATTGCTAAAAGATTGATGAAAGATATACAGGAAGCGATGGTGTAAATGGAATTGGGAATTAGGGATTGGGCTTTAAATTTACAAAAAGTTCTCCTAATTCCCAATCCCCAATTCCTAATTACCAAACCACTTATTACAATTCTACCATGGAAAGAATCTACTTCGACAACGCCGCCACCACATCACTAGAGCCAAAAGTGCTCGAAGCCATGATGCCTTATTTATCAGATAAATTTGGCAACCCATCTTCTATTTATTCTTATGGGAGGGAAACAAGAATGGCCATAGAAACTGCCCGTAAATCTGTAGCAAAATTGCTAAATGCCAACCCTGCAGAAATATTTTTTACAAGTGGTGGTACAGAAAGTAGCAACATGGCCATTCAAGCAGCGGTGAGAGACTTAGGTTGTAAGCATATCATTACTTCTGTAATAGAGCACCATGCAGTAACACATACGGTAGAGCATTTAAATAATATAGATGCCGTAACCGTAAGCTATGTAAAATTATTACCAGATGGGCATGTAGATATTGAAGATTTAGAAAAATTATTAGCCGCAGCAGAAGAAAAAACATTGGTTACATTAATGCATGCCAATAATGAAATTGGCAATATGTTAGACCTACATGCAGTAGGTAATCTTTGTAAATTATACAACGCCATTTTTCATAGTGATACCGTACAAACAGTAGGGCATTTTCCATTAGACCTAAGAAATACACCTGTGCATTTTATTACTGGAGCGGCACATAAATTTCATGGCCCAAAAGGGGTAGGCTTAATTTATATAAATGAAAACGTGCGCATAAAACCCTTTGTACATGGGGGCGGGCAAGAGCGTAATATGCGTGCAGGCACCGAAAATATTTATGGCATTGTAGGTTTTGCAAAAGCATTAGAGCTTGCCATGGCAAACCATGAAGAAGATAGCGCTTATATTGGTACGCTTAAGTATTACATGCATGAGCAATTAAAAAAACTTATACCAGGCGTTGGTTTTAATGGAGATACTTTAGGCAATAGTTTATACACTGTATTAAGCGCTAGTTTTCCAAAAACAGAAAAATCAGAAATGATTTTATTTAATTTAGACATCAACCATATTTGTGCAAGCGGTGGTAGCGCATGTACAAGTGGTGCAGACCAAGGCAGCCATGTTATTCGTGCCATCAACAACAATCCAAATCAATTAACGGTGCGTTTTAGTTTTTGCAAACACAATACAAAAGCAGAAGTAGATACTGTCGTAGAAAAGTTAAAGAACCTTGTTTAGTTTTTAGCGTAGAAAAATATGACAACAATAGATTAAGCTAGCGCCCTATTGCCCAATCACATATATCAACGAACTACATTTTTCCTTATTAAAAAAAGTTTTACAATTGGATATAAAGCCAATTAAAAAAGCTTTAATGATATTGCCTTTGCCATTTTTATATTGCTCACTCAGCATGCTCACATAAAAACTATCAAACCACATAGGTTTTATTTTTTTAATGGTTAAGCCATGTTGCTCGACCGAATTTTTCATACTTGTTGGCGAAAAGTGGTACAAATGCCTTGGCACATCGTAAGCTGCCCAATACGGCCCGTAATGTTGTGCATCGTAGCTTGTATAATTTGGTACGGCTATAAATATTTTACCATTTGCAGTAAGCATATTTTTTAATTGAACAATGTACTCATGCAGTTGATGAACATGTTCTAACACATGCCACATGGTAATAGCGTCGTAGGTATTGTGGGGCATGTCAAATATTTCATGTGAAGGCACTGGAGTAATATTATACAGCTCCGTCGCTTTTTTTCTTGCTGTATCATCTGGCTCTAGCCCTGTACTCTCCCACCCTGCTAATTGCATGGTATTTAAAAATGCACCAGTACCACAGCCAATATCCAATATTTTCCCTTGTTGTTTGCCTGTTTCTGTTTGTAGCAAATTTTTCTTACCAGTAAGTGTACGTTTACGCACCGCATGGTACAATTTATTTACAATACCTTCTTGTGTATCGCTATGCGAAATATAATTGTCGGATTGATAATATTTTCCAATTTCATTTTGCGCAGCAATATTTTGTGTAAACATATGCGAGCATGAGTTACATTTTACAACTGTAAACACTTCGTTTGAAACAGTATAATCTTTTGCAGAAAATGCATCTTGTATTTGTGTACTATGGCAAACAGGGCATTGGGTATAAGTAATCATTTAGTAAAATTGTGGGGCAAAAGTAAAGATTAATTTTTAAGCACAATATCGCACTAATCACACTGACAAGCACAAAGGAAAATTTATTTAAGGCAACATCCTATACGTACTATCAGCAGCATTTAGTTCAAACTTATTGGAAGTACCAAAAAAAGAATCTGCGTTTTTATTACTCGCATAAAACCCAACTGCAGCAGCAGCTACAACAAACGAAACTATAGCAAAAATCCACCATTTGCTTTTCATTGCAGGTTCTTCCTCCGCATAATATTCTGCCATGGCAGCAGTACTGGTTTCTGTTTCGCCCACAAGCATGGTATGCGAATCATTGGGATGCACTACCCTTTCAGCAACTACTTGTGGAAAAAAATGAGCAGGAGCTTCTTCAGCTATAAATCCAATTTTTTCGTTTTCGTCTCTATAAAATTTACCAGCATTGGGTATTTCTAATCTTTGGCCAAGTGGTAATGTTTGAATATCCTCCACCACCTTTCTTAACTGATACGCAGCTTCATCTCTAGTAATATTTTTTTGCAATGCAATATATGTTTCTACATGTTCCGTACTATGCACATCATCTTTAAATTCTATTATAGGAATAGGCGCAGAAATTTTTCGCTCACCAAAAATTGATGAGGCCGACGAATTTTTTATGTACAAAGTGCCAATTTCTGGCAATGCACATTCTTTGTTTTGAAAAAGATAATCTGCTAATAGCTTTTGCATAGTGCAATAATAAACCTAAGTTTTTAAAAATGTATCAAAACCCCACCTATAAAATTTGCTCCATATACTTCATAATTGTGCCAACGCTCATATTTGCTATTCAAAATATTATTGGCATCTCCCCATATAGATATTTTTTTGTTTATTTTAAACTCAACACCAGCGCTCAAATCAGTACCACCACCCATTGTCCTAGCTACATTTCCTTTTGCCAAATAATTACTCCCATCAAAGAAACGAAGATCAGATTTTATCAACACTGTTTTTAATGCCCACCACCTCAATGATCCTGTAACTTCTACTGGTATTGTGTGCCAAGCACGTGCATTCGAATTTAAACTTGTATATCCATTAAATGTAATGCCTCCAGTAAGTGAAAATTTATCTTGGTTAATGTATCCAAAATCACCATGCACCCTAAAGTTATTTACAGATGTTTCATTACTTATTAAAAAAGACACATCATTTTTTAAAGTATCATTTATAAAGAAAGGCAGGTTTTTATAATTTACCAACCCAACCTTTGCACTAAAATTTAAATGCTTGGCCACGCTAGCTTTAATGCCACCATAATATTCTGTTTCTTTTGTATTTAGCTGAAACAACACTGGCGATAAATAAGGATTGATAGCTGCTAAATTTCTATAGTTGTTTTTTACAAAACGACCAATCCACCCTGCTTGTATAGAAAAAACTTTGTCTTTAACTGGCAACTCTGCATAAATATCTGGCAACAATTCATACTTATTATTGTTCCAAGCAGGTGTAATACCAGCGTGAATTTTAATAACATCTGTATAGTAATTTAACGCAGGGTTTATTTGTACAATGGTGTTAGTAAGCTTAATATTTGCTGGCAAAAGATTTTTAGTGGTATAGCTTGTTACATCTGCTTTCAACTCCAGCTTTGCAGAAAAATTATCGTTTATCACTTTTTCAAAAGGCACATCTACAATAAAATTTGTTTCATTAGCCCTATCCTTATTTGTAAAAAGATTTATTTCAATATTTGGATTGTAACTAATACCTGTTTCCGTAGCTTTTGTATTTTTAAACCCTGCTCGAGCAGTTACATTCTGAAATTGTTGCTTTATACTATCCTTTTTGTAATTGAATAAATTGTGGTCATACCCATACAAATGATAGGTATGCATGTTCAACTCAAAAGAACCATAAAACTCATTCTTAGGCATAAAATAACTACCCGCTGCTTTTGCATTTAATTGAGAATAATCTTGATTTACAATAGCTGTACCTTTAGATTGTATAAAATCTCCAGTAAAATTGAGCAAGCTTTTTTTACCATCGCCTAGGCTTATACCAGCACGAACAAATGGTGTGCTAAAATTTCCAAACCCTGCTTTTAAAAAGTTTCTATTGCCCAAGTACAAATTGGTATCTTGTTCCAAAGCCAATGGCTTCAACGATATTGGGCGATAGGAATAAAATAAATTCTGTGATGGGATTTTATAATTCAAATTAGGCCTAGATGTATCTGCTGGCAATTGTGATCCAGCTAAATTTATTTTTACCGCATTGCGCAGTACAGGCTTGTACGATGAGTTTATATCAATAGATTGCGGTCCTTCTTTGCCAGGCTGTGCCATGGCTACCAAAGAAAAAATTATACAACCTGTTGTTAAAAATATTTTGTTCATATACTTAGTTACTGATTTTAGATTGTGATTTTTCTGCCGTTATTGCTGCCTCTAATTTTTGTTGTGCAATGGTTTTTAATGCGGGTATGGTTGTATTTAATGCCACACTTTCGTACGTAGCTTTTGCATTAAAATAATCTTTTTGTTGCATAAAAATATCTCCCAATAAAATGTACGACTTGGTAACCCATTCATCGTAAGAGCCAGTTTCTTTTATGGTGGCCAATGCTGCTTTTTCTGCAGCTGGCAAATTATTTTGTGTAAACTGACAGCTGGCCAATTCGTACCTAGCTTCTGCACCCCATGCTGAGCGGTTTATAGCAGCTACCGATTTAAACGACGGTATAGCAGCAGCACAATCGCCAGCTACTTGCTGCGACTTGCCTAACACCAAATATCCAATAGATTTATCATCGGTACTGATGCCTTTTTTAAGCAACAATTCTTTAGACGAAATATTGGCTTGTGTATAATCTTTTGTTTGATAGTAGCAGCGCACCAAGCCACGCAAGGCTTCTAGCTGATTATCTTGCACTACAGAATTGGTTCTTAATGATTCAAAATATTTTTTTGCTTCTGCATAATTTTTCAATTCAAAATAATTTATACGAGCTGCTTCCAATGTTGCTTTTTCAAAATATTTACTATTGCCTTTGCTGTTTACATATGCATATCCTAGCAGGGCATTGGGCAAGTCTTTATTTTTTTGATAACAAACACTTCTAAAATAATTGGCTTCTAAAGCATACACACCATTTGCATATTTGGATAAATAATTCGTAAATCCATTTATGGCATTGGCACAATCGCCAGCATCGTATTTGTTTACGGCAGCTGTGTAGCTTAGCGAATCTGCTTCTGATACAGAAACTTGTTTTCCAATTTGATTCATCAATACCACATAATCATCTGGTCTGCCTTCATCCACATAAATTCCTTTTACAATATCTGTGGCCTCATCTGCCTCTGCAGATTGTGGGTAAGTTTTCATTAATGCTGTATACGCTTTTAAAGCCTCGGTATTGTTTTTATTATTGTAATGTGCCAACCCGAGTTTAAGGTAAGCTCTGGGTTTTAATCCTCCAGTGTTAGATGCTAAAATATTGTTTAAATAAGGTACTGCATCTGCAAATTTTGTTTCCGCAATATACGTAAGCGCTATCTCCATATTTATATCTTGCCCAAGCGAGCTTGCAGGATATTGCTTATTTACATTGTTTAATATTTTTATTTTTTCTGCACCACTTTTTATACCTGCTATCATAGCTTTTTGGTACATAGCATAATCGCTCTGTGGCGATGATGCCCCAATGGCAGACTCATACATGGCATTGGCTTTAGTATAATCTCTTTGCATGTAGTATGCATCTGCTGTACGTATAAAGGCATCGTGTATCAGCGCATTAGATGTAGGGGAAACCGTTTTTGTTACTTGCTCAAAATAGGCCACCGCTTGCCCATATTCTTCTTTTTGAAATTTACTATATCCAATATTATACCTAGCTGTTGTTTGATTTGCTTCGCCTTGCGTGGGTAAATTCTTTTCTAAAAAGACAGACAAAAAACGTGCTGCATCATCATATCGTTGTTGTCTGTATGCAATTTCTCCTCTCCAAAAATTAGCATACCCAGCAACATTTCCTGCATTGGCATCTGCCATTACTTTTGTAAACAAATCATCTGCACTTATCAGTTGTTGGTCATTAAAATTCTCAATAGCCTTGCCATATAAAATAGAAGGATATATTTTTTGCATAACCAGTGTTGGTTTTCCAAGCGATTGATATACCGCCAATGCATCTGTAAAATTACTGGTGCGTGCAAGCAATTGCACCAATATTTCTTTTGCCTCCGTATCGTATTCAGAATTTGGATAGTTGTTTAAATAATTTTTAGTTTCTATCAGTGCCACATCTTGGTAGCCCAACTCGTATGATAATTTTGCATAATTAAAACGAGATACTTTTTGCTGCAAAGCATTACTACTGTTGTAAGCACAAAATTGAAAAGCCGTTCTAGCATTGGCTTTATCGCCAGTTTTCAAATACAAATCACCAAGTAAGTACATACTGTTTTGCCCCATTGAATCTCTTTCGCTACTCAATTGCTTAAAACCATCAATGGCTTTTTGTGTGTTACCAGCTGTATAATAACAAAAACTTAATTCGTATAAAATTTCTTTAGATACCTTGTTAGATCCATTTACATAAGCTTCCAGTAATGGCAACGCCTTGTTATAATCTCTTCTTTCAAAATAAATTTGCCCTATTAGCAAACGCAATTGTGCATCGTAATACTGTTTTATATTTTGATCAAGAATTTTTTCACCATAGTTTAATGCTTCTTCTCTCTTTCCTTGAAAATAATATATCTCCGCAATATAATAAGGCACTACGGTTTTATATTCCTCATTATTTTCTACCATTCTAAAAGCCTTAAGCGCTATGCCATACTCCCTATCGTAATAACTTATAAAACCATAATAATAATTGGCAGGAATGTAATATTTGCCACTTGGCACTTGATGTATTTCATTAAACAATGGCTTGGCTTCAGAAAACTCTCTAAGGTTAAAATGGCAATAAGCTTTTTCAAATTTTGCATCAGCTATTTGTTCGTTGCTCAAGTTTTCATAACCGGCATCTGTAAATGCTTCTACTGCTTTTCTAAAATCATTTTTCAAAAAATAATAATGTGCCAAGTGAAAACTCATAATTTGCTGGCGAGGTTCATTGTTTACACTATTAATGTATTCTACCGCATCATCTTTGCCAATATCTTGCAAAAGTTTAAGCTCACACAAGGCATTATAATAATTTATATCATCATTTATGTAAGCATGGTCGGTTTTTCTATCATCCTTATATTTTAATTTTAACTCTTTTATAAGAGGATAGGCAAACGCATATTCTTCCTTGGCTATAAACTCCTTGGCCGTTTTGTAATCTTTTTCTTCGTCTGTAAAAACATGTGTTGGCTGTGCAAAAGCAATACTGTAAAGCATTGTAGCCATTAAAGGTAACAAAATTCGCTTGTTCATATACGATGTTGTATTAATAATATGTGCTGATAATAAGTGCTTCATCATTCTTTGCAAAGATTATACCGTTAAGTTAAAAAATAAAATTTGTAAATTTCTTGCAATGTAAACAAATGAAAACTATTTTTACTTTACTGTTAAAGGGTTGATAAAAGTATTTATTTTGCACCCATTATATAAAATTTAAACTTACAGACTATGAGAAAATTATTATCGACCAATTATTCTGCAGGAGCTTTTAATACAGCCATGTTAATTTTACGCCTTGTAGCAGGTATTTTAATGCTTATGATTGGCTACGATAAACTTGTGCATTTTCAAGAGCATATTCCAAAAATGATAAATTTTATGGGTATTGGGCAAAAAGTATCTTTAATATTAGTGGTATTTGCAGAGTTCTTTTGTAGTGCTATTTTAATCATTGGACTTTTTACTAGGTTTGCTTGCATTCCACTCATTATCACAATGGGTGTTGCATTGTTTAAGGTGCACAATGCAGATTTCTTTGGTGATGGCCAAGCCGCCACACTATTTCTTGTATGTTATGTTGCATTGCTTTTAGTAGGGCCAGGAAAAATTAGTGTGGATAGTATGATTGGGAAATAGAGGAAGAAGTTCAAGGTTGAAGGTTCAAGGTTCAAGGTTCAAGGTTTGTTCGGTTTCAAGATTCTAATTATTTTTTGGGCTGTTGGCTGCATACAATAATCAACTTTTGTACAGGCTATTCGCTACAATCTTTTTTTTCGTTCCTCAAAAAAAGGATTTTCGCTTCTATCCCGCAGCCCATCAGTTTTAGTTTTTCAATTGAACCATACTTTGAAGTCTCCAATATTTTCTATCCACTACAAAAAATAAAGCCTCACCTTGCGGCAAACAAGCGAGAAACGAGAAACGATAAATAAAAAATGTACTCCACCGAAACCCATATACGTATTCACTACGCCCTCACCGATCAAATGGGTATGGTATATTATGGCAACTATGCACAGTTTTATGAAATAGGGCGTACCGAAGCCATTAGGCAATTAGGATATACTTATAAAGACATGGAAGCCATGGGGATCATAATGCCTGTAGTAGAAACGCACAGTTATTTTCTTCGCTCTGCCAAATATGATGATGTAATAACGGTGAAAACAATCTTAAAAGAAATGCCAACTACCCACTCCATTACTTTTCATACAGAAATATTTAATGAAGCAAAAAAATTATTGAATAAAGGAGAAACCACACTTTATTTTATAGAAGCTACTACTATGAAAAAAATAAATATGCCAATAACGCTTCAAAAAAAACTTGCCCAATATTTTTAAATGACTAATATGATAAAAGCATTCTTATTTGACCTAAATGGCACCATGATAGACGACATGCCATACCATATTAAAGGATGGCATAAAATCTTAAATGATTTTGGGGCTAATATAACCGAAGAAGAAACGATGCATCAATCTTATGGTAAAGCAGATGAATTATTAGAAAGAGTTTTCCCTTTTCGTTTTACCCAAGAACAAAAGGATGAAATTACAATTAAAAAAGAAATGGCTTATCAACAGGCTTTTTTGCCACATTTAAAATTGATTGATGGCTTAGAAGAATTTATACAACAAGCAAAAAAAGACAATATCAAAATAGCTATAGGCTCGGCTGCCATGTTGTTTAATATAGATTATGTTTTAGACAATTTAAATATTCGGCATTATTTTGATGCTATTATAAGTGCTAACGATGTAATATTGAGTAAACCAAATGGAGAAACATATTTGAAATGTGCCGAAGCATTAGGTGTGTTACCCAATGAATGTATTGTATTTGAAGATGTACCAAAAGGAGTAGAAAGTGCTGTAAATGCAGGAATGAATGCCGTTGTAATAACTAGTTTGCATAAAAAAAGCGATTTTAATAATTTCAATAATATTTTATCATTTATTGATAATTATAACCAAATAAAGCTGAGTGAAATTATACTCGTATAAATTCTATAGAGTTCAAAGTATACGTTTTTGGTATAATACAATCTAAATATGTACACCAGCCTTTTGAATTTCCAAATAACTAAAGATGGTATTACAATAAAAAAATGTAGGCTATACCAAAAATGCACCCGAAAAAAAATCGGATGCATTTTATTTGTTTACCCCCAAGTAAATATTATTTTACAAACGAGAACGTTTTTGTTTCCGTTTTATAAGTCACTTTTAAAATATAATTGCCTTTTGATAAAGAAGATACAGGCAAGCTATACACTTGCTCTTCTGAATGTATAACCTTACGAATTACCAATGCCCCTTTGTTGTCATATACTTCTACTGCATTAATAAATTTACTATTAGGTTCTACAATGTTCAATACATCCACTACAGGGTTTGGTGCAATAATGGTTTGCTTAATATCATTTTTATTTAGCACTTTTACGATTACAGAATATTTAAAACTACCATCTACATCTATTTGTTTTACTCTATAATAATTAAAACCAGTTACAGGTTTTAGATGTGTAAAATTATAATTAGATACTGTACTACTATTACAAGCAGCCGCTACCTCTCCTAGTTTCACAAAGTTTCCACCGTCTGCACTATGTTCTATTTCAAACTTGCTTGTATTTGTTTCTTGAGATGTAGCCCAACTTACCAATGTAGTATTAGTTATCAATTGTGCTTTTACAAATTGCCATGTAAGTGGCACTACTGTACCTGTAGTTGTAAATGGTACTACATTATCTACACTCCAAGGATTTTGCTTACTGCGTATGTGTATGTAATGTACACCTGCAGGAAAACCACCTGAAAAGTTTATGATAACATTGGTTAACTGCTCGTTTGTACTTGCCCCACTTACTGTAATAGCTGTACCCAATCCATAGCCTGGGTCATTGTCTAAAAAGTATTCCATATTAGCAATTGGTGGTGCAGCAGGCGCAGCATTTGGATACCTAAAAATTTGATCCATAGCAAAACTACCAAGGTTTACAATGCTAGGTTTATTGTTTACATCAAATACCCTTGCATATAAATAATGTACACCAGGTATTACCCCAGCTAAATCAATATTAGTGCTTGGCGTTACATTACTTAAACCTGCTGTAAAGCTTAGTGGCTGTATGTTTACATTGGTTACACTATCTACATAAAATTCGTAGCGATTGATATTAACAGCAGCAGGCGGTGCATTTTGGTATAGGTTATCTCCCTCCATATAAAAATTACCAATATTGTTTATAGAAGGTTTGCCATTTATATCAGTAACTTTCGCGTACAATTGATGAACACCTGTAGTAACACCTGTTAGACTTATTGGCGGTGGAGCTACACTATTATTATTGGTTGCTGCAAAAGAATTTGCTTGTTCATTTACATTACTTACGCTATCAATATAAAAAGAATATTTATTAATGTTTGTAGCTACGGGCGGTGTATTTTGATACAAGTTATCACCCGTCATGTAAAAATTACCAACGTTAATTATTGATGGCTTACCAGTAACATCTGTAACTTTTGTATACAATTGATGCACGCCAGAAACTACACCAGTAAGGCTTATGGGTGTAGGTGCAATGGTATTATTATTGGTAGCCGCAAATGATTGTGCTTGTTCGTTTACATTACGTACGCTATCTATGTAAAAAGAATACTTATTTATATTGGAAGCTGCTGATGGTGCATTTTGATACAAATTATCACCGGTGATATAAAAATTACCAACATTGATAATGGATGACTTACTATTTAAATCTGTGACTTTAATATACAATTGATGTACCCCCGAAATAGTTCCAATTAAATTTACAACCACTGCAGGGCTTATATTTGTAGGACCTTCAGCAAAAGTTTGCACTTGCTCATTTAAAGTAGTTACACTATCAATATACATTGTATATTGAAAAACATCCGCAGCTACCGCTGGTACATTTGGATATGGGCCTTGTGTAGGCAGTTGCGCATACAAATAGCCGAACATACTCGATGCTATGATGGTTATGAATATTTTTTTCATCTCATGTTGTTTTAAAGGATGAAAAAAATTAATTATTGCTACTACTACTTATTCCTATTGTCATTGTAGCTGCAC
>JAYSWO010000400.1:0-3447 GCA_043717975.1 Ferruginibacter sp.
CGCTTCGATAAAAAGCAAACTACAGATTGGACTATTGAAGGGGTAACAACCATTAGTCGCCACTCTGTAATTGGGGCAAACAAATACAAAGTGTTAGACACACCACAAGAAACTATGACAAATGTAATGAGTGGCCGTGCACCAAAATTGTTGATGAATATACATGATGTGAGTGAGGTGAATAAAGAAGGGTTAGAATTGAGTGAAATAAATGGGCCTGCACATTCAGAAGATTTTAAATAGCGGTATGAGTAAAAAGGAAAAACTACTTTTAAAATTATTGATTGGCAATGCAGATAATAATTTTGATTTAGATGACTTGATACAAATTTTAATAAGATTTAATTTTGAAGAAAGGAAAACAGGAGGTAGTCATAGAATTTTTACTAAAGAAAATATTGAAGGGATTATTAACCTTCAAAAAACTAAAGATGGAAAAGCAAAATCTTACCAAGTAAAACAAGTAAGAGATTTCTTAATTGCAAATAAAATTATTGATGATGAGCAAATATGAAATAATTATTTTTTGGAGTGATGATGATAAATGTTTTGTTGCCGAAATGCCTGAACTGAAAGGTTGCACAGCACATGGAGATACTTATAACGAAGCATTGAGTGAGGTGCAAGAAGTAGCAACAGAATGGTTAAATATAGCAAATGAAAAAGGGTGGACAATACCTGAGCCAAAAGGAAGATTGGTATTTGCTTAATTAAAATAAAGAAAAAATAAAATCGTTTTTAGAAAAATAAATTATGTTTTTAACAATAGAACTTTTCACCATTATAGAAAAACTCGTACTCATTACAATAGTAGTAATGGGTAGTCTTGTAATAGCCATGTACACCACTTTTGCTGAGCGTAAAGTAGCAGGTTGGCTGCAAGATAGACCAGGACCAAACCGTGCAGGGCCATTCGGTATGTTTCAACCATTGGCAGATGGATTAAAATTATTTTTTAAAGAAGAAATTATACCAAATTTTTCTTCTAAACTATTATTTGTAATGGGGCCTGCATTGGCTATGATGACAGCCATCATGACAAGTGCCGTTATACCATGGGGCGATAAAGTACATTTATTTGATAGAGATATTTCTTTACAAATTGCAGATATCAACATCGGAATTTTATATGTATTCGGTGTACTAAGTTTAGGTGTGTATGGCATCATGATTGGAAGTTGGGCAAGTAATAATAAGTTCGCACTTATGGGCGGCTTGCGAGCAGCATCACAAATTATCAGTTACGAATTAGCCATGGGTATTTCTATGATTGCATTGCTTTTTCTTACAGGTACATTAAGCTTAAGCGAAATGGTACAACAACAGCAAGCAGGGCATTGGAATATTAGGTATCAACCGCTCGGTTTTTTAATATTTATTATTTGTGCATTTGCAGAGTGTAACCGAACACCATTCGACCTTGCAGAAGCAGAGAGTGAATTAATTGGTGGTTATCACACGGAGTATTCATCTATGAAATTGGGGTTCTATCTTTTTGCAGAATACATCAATATGTTTATCAGTAGTGCAGTAATGGCTACGCTTTATTTTGGTGGGTACGATGTGCCATTTTTTAACGAAGCCGCACATGCCGATATGGGTAATTGGCTTGCATTAATCGGCATAGGAATGTTATTAATAAAAGTAGTATTTTTTATATTTATTTTCATGTGGGTGCGTTGGACAATACCGAGGTTTCGCTACGACCAGCTCATGCACTTAGGATGGAGAATATTGATACCGCTTGCATTGTTTAATATGCTAGCAACAGGCGCAGTGATTTTAGCAAAGGCGAATCATTTGTTGTGGTGGTAATTTAGTTGAAGGTTCAAAGTTGAAAGTTCAAGGTTGGGAGTCTGAGGAAATGAAAAGTCATTAAAGTATTGGAGTCTAAGCTCCTCTCCCTTGGAGAGGCGGGGGTGAGGTTCTTGAGGCTTCGGAAATCTTTCCTACTCTCAATCCCGCACTTGTCCCGATATTATTGTCGGGAGCCGTTGAACAGAATTTCTTTATTCAGCTGTTGCCGAAGCGTAGAACGAAGCGAAGATTGAAAACGAAGAATGAATCGAATAAAAAACCTTTGCGTCTTAGCTCCTTAGCGAGCCTTGCGTGAAACAAAAAAATAAAAAATTTAAACGTAAACATAAAGGAACATAAACCTTTATTTTTGCAACCATAATAAAATAGAAATAAGTTGTATTTAAGTCAACAGCAATTAGCACAAATTAATACCTTCTTTCAGGATAAGCCTGTAAAGAAAGTATATCTATTTGGCTCTTATGCAGATGGCGATGCAACAGAAGAAAGTGATATTGATTTATTGATAGAATCTCAAAAGGATTTTGATTATTTACAATTTCGATTAGAAGTAAATGGCTTGAGTGAACAATTAAAAAAGAAAATTGATATTGTGTCTATAAATGCATTAAGGCCTTATAGATATTTTACAAAAAATGTTTTGGAGCAAAAAGTAATGTTGTATGAAAAGGATTAATTCAGATGTTGATAGATTGAAAGATATCATCAGTCAGATTGATTTTATCAAAAAGTATACTAACATTGAAGAAGATTTATTTTAGAGAGATGAAGTTTAAAAACTAGCCATTTTAAAATCTTTAGAAATAATAGGAGAAGCTGCTAGTCAAATAGCAAAAGGTGTCAGGAGTAAATACCCTGATATAGAATGGGAGAAAATGATAACAGCGAGGAATTATTACGTACACGAATATTTTCAAGTTGATTGGACTTGGGTTTGGGCATCGGCAACAAAAAATATCGATTTCGAAAAAATAAAAAATTATTGTTCACATATAATTGAACAAATAAAAACAGAATTATAAAATGCAGTCATTAACCAACAGAGCACAAAGTGTAGACCGCAGGCCAATGAGCTTTATGGAGCGCTTGTATTTGCCCGCCATTTTTAAAGGCATGCTCATTACCTTTAAGCACATTTTTACACGCAACCCAACCGTGCATTACCCTGAACAAAAGAGAGAGTTTAGTCCAGTGTTTAGGGGATTGCAAATTTTGAATAGAGATGAAGAAGGGCGTGAAAACTGCACAGCATGCGGCTTGTGTGCGGTGGCATGCCCTGCCGAAGCCATTACCATGGAAGCCGCAGAAAGACAACCAGGCGAAGAACATTTATACAGAGAAGAAAAATATGCCGCAAAATATGAAATAAATATGCTGCGCTGTATATTTTGTGGATTATGCGAAGAGGCTTGTCCAAAGGATGCCATATATTTGAGCGAAACATTTACACCGGCAGATTATCAGAGGAAACAATTTATTTATAACAAAGTAGAATTACTAATACCAAATCCGATTACAGATAAAGAAGCGTACGAAAAAGCAGCAGGTAATAGAGTAAAAAGAGAAACGGTTAATTAATAGCAATGGGTATCACACTTACAATTTCATTTATTTTATTATCGCTAATGG
>JAYSWO010000005.1:0-2548 GCA_043717975.1 Ferruginibacter sp.
CCATTGCATGCGTGCTTCATGCACTATGCTCACAAGTGCATCATTGCCTACATGATTGCCATAATTTATATCTGTTATTCTTACAGGTATATCTGTTGTAAAAATTTTATTTTGTGGTATATCTAATCTAACTCTTGCCATGGTAGTTGTTTAAAAAGTCTATCAATTTTGCCAATGCTTTTTTGCGGTGACTGTATATATTTTTTTCTTCCATTTCCATTTGAGCAAATGTTTTTGTACTACCATCGGGTACAAAAATAGCATCGTAGCCAAATCCCATTTCACCTATTTCTTCTCGTATTATTTTGCCTGTACAAATGCCTGTAAACTGATACTCCACATCATCTAGCATTAAAGAAATAACGGTTTTAAATTGCGCATTTCTTTCATTCATTTGTTGCATATTTTTTAGCAATAATGAAATGTTTTTTTTACCATCTGAAGGTTCACCTGCATAGCGGGCACTGCGAACGCCTGGGTCGCCATTAAGTGCAGCTACTTCTAAGCCAGTATCTTCACTAAAACAATTTTGTTTTGTAAGGTTATGTATTACTGTTGATTTTTCAGTTGCATTTTCTTCAAGTGTATGGTGTGGTTCGGGTATGTCAATGTCTATACCTGCTTCTTTGAGGGTTATTATTTCTAAGCCATTGGTTAAAGCAGATTTTATTTCGACTACTTTGTTTTGGTTGTTGGTGGCAAAAATTAGTTTCATTTTTTGGAACGAGTATTTAATTTGTTTTTTTAATTTTTTGCCGAGAAGACGGCAAGCCGTTTTATTTAAAAGAAGTCGGGGTTAAAAATGCTTCGCATTTTATGTGTAATCAACTATTCAACTCTTCATCAACCTTCAACTTTGAACCTTGAACCTTGAACCTTGAACTTTCAACCTCCTAAATCCCAAACAGCACTTTCAACACCATCCACAATTTTTTCTTCTCCTCTTTATCGCTCGATAATTTTTGTAAAGATGGGGCACATAAGTATTGCTGATGATTATACGCTTGTATTTTGTAATGCGGTATCTGCACCGGAAAATTGAGTAGCTGCGGTTCTGTACCTAAAAATAAAACAATGCTAGGTATAAATTGAGCATTTAAATTTTCATAAACCACATCAGCATTGTTACTTGCATTTACAAGAGCCACATCTTGCATCGAAACATTACATGCATTTAAAATATTCATTAAAAAACTCAGTTCATCATCTCCCAAAAAAGCATGCTCATTTTCCTCTATTAAAATCAAAATGTTTCTGGCATTTTTGCCTAAATATTTTACTTCGGTAAAATTTCCCTCTTTAGTAATATTTGGGTTGTCAGAAATAGATGTTTTTTCATCCTTCGCTATTCCTGCATTACCTACTGATGTTGAGCTTACAGCAATATCAATCAAACTGTTTTCATACAGTTTTTTTACTAAAAAAGGCGATAATTTTATATCATCTAAACTCATATAAAAAGCAGTTTGAAAGTAATTTTTCGTTTCTTTGTGGCTAAATTAAGCAATATGATTACAGCAACAGATTTTAATATTACAAAGATAGAAAGGAGTAAGCTAAAGGATATTAATTTAGAGAATATTCCTTTTGGAAAATATTTTTCCGATTATATGCTAGAGGTAGATTATGAAGATGGAGAATGGAAAACACCCGAAATAAAGCCATATCAACCTTTATTGATGGAACCCTCACTTGCAGCAATACATTATGGGCAGTCTATTTTTGAAGGCATAAAGGCTTATAAGAACCCAGCTGGAGAGCCGTTTATTTTTCGCCCTCATGATAACTTTACAAGATTTAATATATCAGCAGAGCGCATGCAAATGCCCACAGTGCCCGAAGAAATTTTTATGGATGGTATGAAACAACTTATAAAGTTAGATGCCAATTGGATACCGGCAAAGGAAGATCACTCTTTATACATACGTCCATTTATGTTTAGCTCCGATGAAATGATAGGCGTACGACCAAGTGAGAAATATAAATTTATGATTATCCTTAGCCCTACAGGCCCGTATTATGCTACACCCATGCGTATATATGTAGAGGAGCAATATGTGCGTGCCGTGCCAGGTGGTATTGGTTATGCAAAGGCTGCTGGTAATTATGGAGGTGCTATGTATGCCACTGCACAAGCAAAATTAAAAGGCTACGACCAAGTACTTTGGACAGACGCTTATGAGCACAAATATGTACAAGAATGTGGTACCATGAATGTAATGTTCATCATTGGCGACAAAGCCATTACTCCTGATTTAGACGAAGGCACTATTTTAAAAGGTGTAACCCGAGATAGCGTAATTACGATTTTAAAAGAAATGGGATTAACCGTAGAGGAACGTGCATTAAATATAGATGAAGTAATAGAAGCCCACAAAGCAGGCACCTTAAAAGAAGTATTTGGTATGGGTACTGCTGCTACTATATCGCTTATAAAAGAATTGCGCTACAAAGAGTACGATATGATTTTTGATGTGGATAAATGGGAAATAGCTCCAAAAGTGAAAGCTACCCTAAATGATATTCGTTATGGCAAAACTGCGGATAC
>JAYSWO010000041.1:0-15771 GCA_043717975.1 Ferruginibacter sp.
TGCTAACTGTAAATGCCACTACAGGAAAAGTAAACAGAATTAATACTTCGGTTTTTAATAAGAATGATAGTACAACATCCAATAATGGTTTAACATTAACAGGAAAAAATGTACAATTGGGAGGCAACCTATTACAAGCTACAACCATTTCTATAAACGAAAAAATTTTTACAATTGCTACTGGCGGAGCTGCTTTTAATATTACGGGCTTAACAGCTGGTGCAGCAACAGACAGTTTAGTTACAATAAATAATACAACAGGAAAAATAAATAGAGTAAATACATCCCTATTTAATAAAAATGATAGTACAACCTCCAATAATGGTTTAACATTAAATGGGAAGAATGTACAACTTGGGGGTAACTTAGTACAAGCTACAACCATTACCAATAATGCCAATCCTCTTACCATTGCTACAGGTGGCACAGATTTTAATATTACTGGTTTAACTGCTGGTGCTGCAACGGATAGTTTGCTTTCGATAAATACTATTACAGGAAAAGTAAGTAGAATCAATTTACCCACTACCAATAAGATTGATAGTACCACTGCTAATAATGGTTTATCATTAGTTGGGAAAAATGTACAATTAGGTGGTAATTTAACTCAAGCTACTACCATTACCAACAATGCAAATCCGCTAACCATTGCTACAGGTGGAACGGCATTAAATATAACAGGTTTAACAGCGGGTGCTGCTACAGACAGTATTTTAACCATAAATACCAGCACTGGAAAAATAAATAGAATAAGCTTAGCAGGTACATCTGGTAGCAGAATCGATAGCACAACGGCCAACAATGGATTAACATTAACAGGAAAAAATGTGCAACTAGGCGGAAGCCTTACGCAAGCAACAACTATTACTAATAATGCAAATCCGCTTACCATTGCTACAGGTGGAGCAGCTTTGAATATTACAGGTTTAACAGGAGGCGCTGCTACAGATGATGTGGTTGTAGTAGATGGTGCAGGAAGACTTAAAATTATCCCAATACCAGGAGCGTTTGTTCCTGTACTAGCAGAAATTTTTGATGCAGCAGGCATACAGGCATTAGCAACAACTTTTTCAAATTTAAATTTGGGAACCACTTCAATACTCGACCCTGGCTATACAGTTGCAGGGGGTATCATAACCATTGCTAAAGCTAGTTTATATCGTGTAACATATCGTGTTACAGCAAGGGTTACTAATAATGTGGCCTCGGGTGCTGAGTTTGTACTTACCAATGCTGGTGTACCTATTCCTGGAACTGTTAGCTATATTTATCTTAATAATGCTGATGTTATGCACGGTACAGCTACAGTAGTAAAGCTTATTCAATTAGCAGCTGGCAGTACAATTTCTGTACAAGGCCGACGATACAGCGCTGTAGGCAACCTTAGTTTAACCCCAAATGGGTCTTCACTCATTATCGAAAAGGTAAGATAATTGCCTTAATGATTGCGTTACTTTTTCTAATTTTTTTTCTTAGATTTATTAATAAAAAATGTAATAATTTGTGATATTATTCGTTTTATGACATAAATCTGACAATTATGAAAGTGTGGTTTTTACTTTTTTCATTTATACTATCTTCTCATTTAATTACAGCCCAAACGGCCATTACGCCGGCAGAGGTTGCTAGTTTTCAATCTGGTGTATCAAATGCTTTTGCAAATAATATTTATAGAGAAACCACCAACGATCTTTACTATATAGGCTTATCTAGTGGCAGATTAAAATTGCTACAAGATAGTATCAAAACCAATGCTACACTTACTGGTAGTGGGTTTAATGGAAGCCTTTTGGGTATAGCACAACAAGGCGCAACACTAAACCAAGTCTTAAAATGGAATGGCACTACTTGGGTGCCGGGAACAGAAACAGCCGTAACACCTATTAACTCATGGTTGTTTACTGGTAACAATACCGGGGTTACTTATCCTGCAAATTTTTTGGGTACAACCACAGATGTACCAATGTCTATCCGTTCTAATAATACGGCTATGTTAGAAGTAGGTAGAAGACAAAGTATAGGTCTTTTAGATGCTACTAGTACCGGTTTATTTCCATACAACCAACCCAATGCATCTGTAATGTATGTGCGTGGTACAGCAGGTGTGTCTGCTTTGCAATTTGAATCTGGTTCAGCAGCATTTTACAAACCAATATTTTTTACAGATACAGAAGGTAATTTTAAAATGCGAGGGTCTTCTGCAGGTACAGATTTTTTTGAACTTGGCAGCTCCGGTACAGGAAACAATGGCAGATTAGATTTTACCATTGGGGATGATGGAGATGAACCCATTGTTTTTAACAAATTTAATTACTTACCTGTAGCTACCATTGAAATGATGCGGATGCAAGGCACAGGATTAAACAACACGGTAAGAGTAGGTGTAAATATGGCTGGAACTGTTGCCAATTCTACTTTTCAAGTAAGAGGATCCGTAGCTGCTAATATTATAGCTACTGCTGCAGCCAATATCATTTTAGACGAATCTAATTACACTATTATTTTAAATGCAAATACAAATGTTACTTTGCCAGTAGCAAACACTTGCATTGGTAGAATATACATCATAAAAAAAATAACCAATGGCAATAGTGCTATAAGCAATTTTATAAGTACCAATGGTGCCGCAAGTACAACCATAAGTAGGGGTGTATTTCAATTGCAAAGCGATGGTACTAGCTGGCAACAAATAAATTAAAGAGCTTTTTTATCATTCTGTATCGGCAGGCACTTCCTGTGTCGGCGGGGTTTTCGCAAACGTAAGACATAAATTAAAACGAAATTTTGCTGCGAAACCCCGACTTGTAAAGAAATCAAGATATTTTAGAAACCCAAACCAATTCTTTACAATATTGCTTTATAATATAAATACTCCATGCTTTAAATTATAAATATTGGTAGGGTGGGTGTATAATAATTTGTGATCCTTTTATACATCGGGGTTTCACGCTTTGTTCTGTTATGCTACAAAGTGTATGCTGGTGAAAACCCCGCCGAGACGGAACCTTACGATTATTAAAGAATAGAATTTTTGTAAAAATATATTTGCCCTAAAATAGTTTTGCGTAGCAAAAATTATTTTAGGGCTTTTTTATTTATGGGTAGGGGTGGGTAACCTTTTCAACTGGGTTTTCGCAGTGTGTTGATGAGAACCTCGCCGACACAGAATTATTGTCATAAGGTTATTTTATAAACAACGAATTAGAAAAGGAAATTACCTCTATTGAAGGTAAAACTGTGGCTGCAGCATTTTTATACAATTTGGCACTTTTATAGCTGCTTCCGTTATAGTCAGATCCAGCTACATAAACATCTGAACCTACTACCCTTACCTCCCAAGCGTAACCATCATACCCCGATGCTGTTAAATGAGTGGCTACACCATTTTTCCAAACAGTCCCTACAGGATGACCTGAGGATAATGATTCATATCCTGCAACATATACATCTGATCCAGAAACAACCACTGAATTAGCCCGGGCATCAGCTATACCATTTGACAGTGAAGTGGCAACTCCGTTTTTCCAAACCATTGCATAATAGTTGCCACTAAAGTATCTGTTTCCAGCTACATAAACATCTGCCCCTGAAACAAAAACGGAATACGGAGTGAAATTATTATTGGAATTTGCAAGGGCAATTCCGTTTTTCCATATTCTTCCAATACTGCCACTTGAATTTGACTCAAACCCAACAACAAATACATCACTACCTGAAACATATACACAATATGCTTGTCCATTGTTAGACGTATTCGTTAGTGTTGTAGCAATGCCATTTTTCCAAAGCTTTGCTGTATAAGGGCTTCCAGTAGCTTCATACCCTGCTACATAAACATCCGTACCAGAAACAAAAACTGATTTAGCTACCGCATTATGGGAAGGAATTGATAAATATGTAGGCACGCCATTTTTCCAAACGGTAGCCACTTGGTAAAGGCCTGAGTTCTCGTATCCAACAATGTAAACATCTGTTGATGATACGCATCCCCCAAATGCGGAAGCATCATTTGTACCATTTGTTAAAAGAGTAGGTATGCCGTTTTTCCAAACAGTTGCTTTACTATTGGCTCCACCTAAGCCATATTGACCACCTACTACGTAAATATCTGCCGTTGAATGTATCATTACTGTATTTCCATAAGCTGTTCCGCTAGCGTTTGTGGCATATGCCCTGATATAATAAATGGTGGACGGATATAGTCCCGTGATAGCACTTGTAAAATGGCCCATACCGGTTCCATTTGTAGTATGATTGCCAGTAATAGCTGGGTTGGCACTGGTATCCCAACAAACACCTCTTGCAGTAATAGAATCCCCGCCACTATCTATTACTGTTCCACCTGATGTAGCAGTTGAAGATGTTATTGCAGTTACTGAGTCTGTAATAACTGTAGGTAATGATGTTGTCAGACTTATGGTACTGTCTTTTTTACAACTAAAAAAGATTACAGCAGCCAATAAAATTAAAGATATTTTTTTCATGTGAGTTGATTAATTGGTAAAATATGAGCTAACTATTTCAATTAAGATACTTTATGTATTATAGACAGACTCTACTATTCCTGTTAATGTTGCCTAACTAAAATAGTGTTTTTTCTGTTAGTACAAGCAGAAAAATATTTGCCCTAAAATAGTTTTGTATAGCAATATTCTTTTAGGACTATTTTATTGGGTGTAGAAAATAACAGAGTGGTATCGGCGGAGTTTTCGCAAACGTAAGCCATAAATTGGAAAAAAAAATCGCTGCTAAACCCCAGCCGATGCAGCAAATTGTAAACTACTACGATTTATCCTTGGCCAATATTTTATCTTTTATTTTATAAGGACTTGATGGAATTAAAAAGGCTTGGTTTGCTTTTTTAAAATCATGTAAGTCTTAATGTAAAAAATCCGCAGAGCTCAGCCACAGCCAAACCCCACGGATATCAAAATATTTTAAAATAAGTCACTACCTCCTAAACACAATCTTATTCGGGCTAACCCCTGGTGCTACAGAAAACGAAAACTTTTTTACACCTGCGCTACTAAAGCAAGTCACACTGCCTGCGCTTACATAATTTTTTGCATCCGCAATGTAAACATCGCCATTTAGCTCATCTATATTTATGCCATATGGTGTGGCAATAACGGTGCCATCGGTAATGAATTCGTTACGTACTATTGTATTGTTGGCACTGTTAAAAACCTTTGCTGTGCCGCTGCCACCATAGTTGTTATACACATAAGCAATGTCACCAAATATGCGTATGTGAGAGTATTGAAAATTTGGACCAAGGTTTATACCATTGGCATTGGTGCTGCCATTTATTACAGAAATAGATGGCGGTATGCTACCAAAATTACCATACGCACTTACTAAAACATTTCCCGCTTGGTTTATTTCTATTTTGTTTGGGTTTACACCAACTTTTATTTTTCTAATTTCTGTTTCGGTATTTAAATCTATGAGCGATACAGTAGAATCTGGCACAATATTTAATCCACCAGAGTTGGCCACATACAAATAATCATTTGATGCGGCTATACCTTCGGGGTTTGGGCCTACGGGTATTGTTTTTACGATTGTTAAAGATGCAGTGTCTATTACAGTTACAGTAGCGTCGTAAGAAGTTACATAAATCTTTCCTCTAGCAGCTACAGCATAGCGTGGTTCCTTTCTTACAAGACCATTTAAAAATGGAATGGCTTTTATTAATATAGCATTGCTAGCATTTAATACGGTAACATTACTTGATACATTCATGATCACATAAAGTTTGCTACCGTATATTATCATGTCATTACCTACACCACCTAGTCCTGCTGACGATGGGTTTTGCTGCGCAAAAAAATCGCCAACAACAGTATTTGTTGCATTATTGTAAAATGACAATTTTGTATTGTTTCCAAAAAAGCCACCTTCGCTCAATATATATTCGCCAATGGCTGGCGTAAGCTGCACAGGCGCAGTAGGCGTAGCATCATCATTTTTTTTACAAGCATTTAATACTACTGTTAATAAGGCAAGTGCGCTCAAAATTCTAATTGATTTCATGTGTTGTTTTTTTATTTTTTAAAATGTACTATAAAAGATATTCTGTAACTAAAACGTGGCATTGGATAATACCGTATTATTTCGTATTGTGTGTTAAAAACATTATTGGCTTCTGCTATAATTTTATAATTGTCTTTTGCTGTATAGGCTATCGATACATCATGGCTGCTCCAACCTTGCAATAGGTTTTCTGCTATGGCATCGCCTTGCCTATAGCGGTACGATGATGCCAACAGGTTGTAACTAAAAACAGTTTTTTTGTATTGCGCACTCATGCTCACACCACCCGTATGCATGGGCGTGTAAGGCAATTGTGTTTTGTATAAACTAGATGTGGCATCTGAAATGTCTATTGCTTGCTGAAAAGTATAAGAAATGTTAGATGATAATTTTACGATGTTCCATTCTTTAAAAAGCAGGTGTAGCGTGGCATCCAAGCCTTTTATTTTTACGGTGCCAATATTTTGCATACTCCATTGAAAGAGATTTTGCCTTGGTACAGCCAAAATTTTGTCGCTTACATTGTTAATATATGCATCTGTAGTTACCGTTATTTTATCTAGAAAGAAAACATTGTTTTTAGAAAAAGTAATACCGATATTATATTGATCTGCCACTTCTGGTATTAAATTTACATTGCCAATATTGGTATAATACAAATCATTAAAAGTGGGGGCACGAAAAATGTGTTTGTAGAAAGCCCTGAAGAGAAGTTGAATTTTGTTGAAGGGTTGAAAAGTTGTTGAAAGGGCAGGCGTAAATGCTTGTAGATTTCTGCCAGCTTTGCCATTGGTTACTTTTTCGTTTATGGCAGTGTGTAGTAGGTTTCCATTTATTTCAAATGCATTTTTCTTTATTTGAAAAGCAATATTGTTTAAGAAAGTATTTCGTGTAGGGTTGGCAAAGCTGTCTGCAAAAATATCGGTGCGTTTAAGTGTGCTGTTGAAAAAATCAGATGCATAACTAAGTTTTACAAACTTTACTGGGGCATATTTGTATGCAGCAGAATAATACATTTCTTTTTGGTGAAATTCATTTTCTAATTTTCCAACACTGTTTGGGTAGCTAGGGTCGAGGTAATAATTGTTATCAGCAGAAAATTTTGTACTTAGCAAAAATTCGTGTTTGTTATTTAATTTATTTTGCCATGTGGCCTGCACAAAAAAGTTTTCATCATTCAATCGTTGGTTGCTAGTATTGTTGTACAAAATAATAGAACCTGGTAAGCCTCGTTTGGAATTATAATAATAGGTTTTAAATTTTATTTTATTGCTATCGTTTTTAAAATATGCTGCATCGTATTCTAGTCTATATGCGTTTATGTCGGAGTTTTTTCTTGTTTCAGTTAAGCTGCTATTTTCGTAAGATATAAACGGGTATTGGCTTTTGGTGGTTTGGTACATACCACTTACACTCGTTTGAAAGTTTTTGCCAATGCGTGTTTTAGACAATAGGCTAGGGGAGAAGTAACCAAACGAACCTTGTTGTACTTTTACTTTAACATGTTGCTTTTCTTCTTTATGTAAAATACCAGAGCTTGATTTAAGGGTAAGCAACGATGCTGATGCAAAAGCTCTTGCAGGTAATAATATTTCGGTGCTGTTGCTATTGTACAATTGTATTTCTTCAATATTGTCTAACGAAAATTTACCAAGATCTATTTGCCCGCCTTGTGCATCGGCTATGGCTATGCCATCGTATAATATACCTGTATGGTTGGCTCCAAGGCTACGTACAGATACTATTTTTAACCCACCAACACCGCCATAATCTTTTACCTGCACGCCTGCAAATTGTTTTACGGCATCGGCTACGGTAATGCTATTTATTTTTTGTAGTTGTTCGCTGTTAAGTTGTTGTAGTGGGATAGTAGTAGTAGCAATATTTTTTTCTTTTTTGGTAATTACTTTTACACTAGCAAGTGTATCGTGCTTTTGTGCTACGCATACAATGGGTACGAAGGCAAACAAAGTAAAAAATAAATATGAAAAAATAATTTTCAAAAAAAGCTGTTTTATTGTAACAGCTCACGCATGAATATAGGTATGCAAATGCAGCATTATTTAGCATCTACAGCCTTTCACCCGAAAGCTTATTGATTGTTATGGAAAATTGGCAGGTCTTCTGGCTTACCGCATGTTTAGCACCTTCCCGTTTTTTACAACAGTGGTATTTGCTAAAAATGTTTTCTACTTTGCAGCAGAGCGGCTTTACAGCTACGGGGATAGCTCACGATTTACACGTGATTCCCTTTTAATCCCGATTCAAAAGAGTCGGAAACCATTTTTCAGCCGCGAAGGTAAGGGAAATGATTTACCAAATGGCACAATAAAAGGGGAGTCCCTACACAAGTATAGGGACAAGAAAAGATATTCTGATGAAGCGCTCCAGGATTGAAGTGAAAATCTTTTTGCAAGGAACAAGCAAAAAATTGTAACGTAAAGCCCCCGCAACATGTGCGGGGCAGGCCGAACCTGTGTTCAACAATGGTTTGCAGTTAAGAGCACAGATATGCTTTTTAATTTCTTATATTAATTTTATGACAACGAATAACACGACTTCTCACGAATATTATTGTATTATTCGTGGTAATTTGTGCCATTAGTGGCTACAAAACAACAAAGTTGTTTCATCAAAAAAGCCTCCGAATTATCAGAGGCTTTTAAAATTAGTTAAGTTTACTCGTCAGAAAACTTTCTATCATGCTACACGGCACCATAAAAGGTTTTTCTATTATATCGATATTGAGTACTTGCTCTATCACAACATAGCTGCCTATAACTGTATTGCCAAATACACTCACATCAAATTTTCCTTCTTTATCATCGCCAGTAAAATTCCCATTTTGAGATTCTACAGTTTGTTTTGCTTTTTCTAAAATTTCCGCTACGGGTTTTGTAAACGGTACACTAAAATTACATGCTGACATTTTTTATTGGTTTTAAGTTATTATAATTTGATGCAAAGAAAAGAAATAGTTGGTAAAGTTTACGTTAAAAATGTATGCCAATCAATAAACAAATCATACACACAATGGTAAGTATAATTATTAATGGCAGGATGAATTTAAACCAAGCTTTTATACTCACATTTACAATAGCAAGCGAAGGCAATATTAATCCTGTTGGTGTAAGAAAGCCCATAATGCCCATGCCAAATAAATAGGCGTTTACAATCTCTCTACCAGGCACGCCTACAAGTATGGCCAATGAACCCATAATAGGCATAGTAAGTACGGCCATGCCAGATGATGAAGAAATAAAAAATGTAAAACCAATAAACAAAAACATCATCACCACAATAAAAAGCGATGCAGGCATGCCACTTACTGCTTGTGCAGCATAATATACTATGGAGTCACTAATTTTTCCTTCGTTTAAAACAATGGTAACGCCTCTTGCCACACCCACTATCAAAGCCACACTTAGCAAAGATTCAGCTCCTTTAATAAATTGGCTGATAAATACCATTTCTTTCATTCGTATAATGATGGCTACTAAAATAGATGCTACTAAAAAGACGGTTGTCATTTCTATCAGCCACCAGCCACGCCATACTACACCAGCTATCATAGTAAGAAATGTAGCCAAGAATAATAGAAGCAATAAAATGGTTTGTGTGCTTAGCGGCTCGGGTTTTGTAATATTTGTTTCAATATTTTTTTGTGGTAAAATACCATCTACTTTATACACGATCGATTGTGTAGGATCTTTCTTTATTTTTTGTGCATATCGAATGATGTACCAAATGAAAATAATGGTGGTAAGTACAAACATAATTAACCTTTCTGCCATACCATCTGCCCAGTTTATACCCGCAGCATTGGATGCAGTAATAACAGAAAATGGATTGCTGAATGATGCTAATGTGCCAAGTTGTGTGCCACCAAAAATTACGGCAACAGGAACAATTAAATCGTAACCAGCTGCTAAAAACACTGGTACAAGCACCGCATAAAAAACCAAGGCCTCTTCTGCCATTCCATAAGATGCACCTGCAAACGAAAATAAAAAAGTGAGGATTACAATAAGCCATGTTTCTTTCCCATTCATACGGTAGGAGAGTGTTTTAAGCCCACGCTCCATAGCACCTGTTTGCTCAAATACTTGCATAAAAGCACCAATAAGTAAAATAAAAAATACGATATCTACCGATTCGTAAATACCTTTTATAGGAGCTTGTATAATTTCTAAAAAACTTTGTTTATTGCTGTCTAATTTTTTGTAGGTGCCTGGTATTGAAACTGGTTTTTTTATATCAGCATTTTCAAATTTGGCTAAGGCAATTTTTATTTTCAAACTATCTAATGTGGCTTGTGTAAAAGATACTTCTATGCTTGTATCTGCCTTGTTTACACTAAAACTTTTTCCATCTACACACATAAGTGTATCGTACTTGCCGGCAGGTATAAGCCACGTGCAAAAAGCCGCAAATACTATTACAAACATTAAAATAGTAATGGGCGAAGGCAGTTTTCTTTTTTGCATTTGTACAATTTATAGAATAAAAATATAGAATAAAAAATAAGTTATGTAATTTTCCTTTATGAAAACGGCTTCGCTAAAAGAAATAAAGACAGAATTAGAAAATACCCCGCCAGAAAAGCTGCTAGAACTTTGCCTGCGCCTCACCAAGTTTAAAAAGGAAAATAAAGAATTGCTTACTTATTTATTGTTTGAAGAAGGCAATGAACCCTCTTATGTGGCAAGTGTAAAAGAAATATTGAATGACTTATTTGAAACGGTAAACAAAACCCAATTGTATTTCGCAAAAAAAACGATTCGCAAAATTATACGCATAGCAAATAGATACATTAAATACAGCGATAGCAAAACCACTGAACCAGATATTTTAATACATGTGTGCGAAAAAATAAATGACCTTAATCTTGATCTTAAAAGAAATACGGCACTGCACAATATTTATTTATCGCAATTAAAAAAAATAAAAAAATCAGTAGCAGGTATGCATGAAGATGAGCAGTATGATTATTTGAAGATGTTGGAAATTTTGGAATAAGGGATAGTTGGCAATGAGCAGCTTGCAAAGAGCAGTTGGCAAGAGCAGTTGGCAGATAGCAGTTGGCAGATAGCAGTTGGCAGAGAGCAGTTGGCAGAGAGCAGTTTGCAAAGAGCAGATGGCAGTTTGCAAAACTTAAATATCAATGATTTTTACTTTTTTTTTTAGAAATTTAAATTGTTAATAGGGCTTTTTCATTTTCAATCACCGATATTGTTTTTTACACTTATATCCTTCCTTTTGTATGGTTGTGAAGTTTAAAAAACTTTTGATATCAAATTGACAAAATATCGTCACTATCTATAATGGCTTCTGCCTTTTTAAGGAGAAGCAGTAATTGACTATTAATAGATTTATAGATATTAATTATCTCTCAAAAAGCGTATGTATTAAACATCTTCTAACACAAACTTTCTCAACATATTTATGGCATTAATGGCTGTTAATCTAATGTTCAATTCTCTATCAAATCTAAAATAAAATTTGTGTGTTATCAATGTTGCTTTGTTGCCTACACATACCCACACAGTACCTGCTGGCTTATCTGGCAAGCCACCGCCAGGCCCCATAATGCCCGATACAGCAATGGTGTAATTAGAGCCGATGTTTTGCAAGGCTCCAGTGGCCATTTCTTTAACTACTTCTTCGCTCACAGCGCCATTGGTTTCTAATGTTTGCTTTTTTACTTGCAATAAATCTTCTTTTGCTTTGTAAGAATAACTTACTACACTGCCATCAAAATAAGATGATGACCCTGCCATGCTTGTTAGTAAATGTGCTATATAGCCACCTGTACAACTTTCAGCTGTACATAATGTTTTTCCTTTTTCTTTTAGCAAATTTCCAAGTACTTGCTCTATTGGCGCATCTATATTGCTAACAAGGTACTGTTTTACCAAATCTTGTAAGGTAGAAAATTGTTCATCCAACGCTTTATCGTTTTCTACGGCATCATTAGCCGTTGCAGTAAGCCGAAGCCTTACCATGCCATAGCTTGGCAAATAGGCAAGCTTCATATTGCTCGGCATATTACTTTCAAACTGTATAAGCATATCTGCTAGCGTGCTTTCACCCGCACCAGCAGATAACAATGTACGATGTGCTATATGTGTGCTTCTACATTTTTGTTGCAGCATTGGTATTACATCATCCGTCATCATGGCTTTCATTTCTTGCGGCACACCTGGCATGCTTACAAATATTTTATCGGTGCCATTTATATTTTCAAAAAAAATCATGCCCGGTGCAGTACCTCGTTTGTTTTGGATAACTGTGCAAACATCTGGTACTTCGGCTTGTTTTTTATTTCTTTCCGTAAATGGGCGTTTAATAATATTTTCAAAAATATTTTGTACGTTGGCATATGCGGCTTCGTTTACAATCATCTTTCCACCAAAATATTCGCAGAGCAATGGTTTTGTAATGTCATCAGCCGTTGGCCCTAGCCCACCAGTTATTAGAATAATATCGGCATGCTTTTTTTCTTCATCGAGTGCGTTTTTTATGGCTTCATAATCATCGCCAACAGCTACTCTGCGGCCAACAACAAAGCCTGCCTTATTCATGGCTTGTGCTATAAATGCACTATTTGTATCTATAACTTGCCCTATCAAAAGTTCATCGCCAATGGTGATGATGGATGCATTAATCATTATTTATTTATTAGAAACGTAAAAGTTGAAAAGTAATACTAGATTTTTTAATTTCAAAAGTTTAAAAAATATATTGCACCACCACTTCCACATCAGGATGAAGGCTTTTCTTTACAGGACAATTATCGCCTACTCGTTGAAAAATGGTTTTTTCTTTTTCACCTAACTGCAACGTGCTGGGGAATTGTATGCTGATTTCAACTTTGCCCACTCTCCTTGGGTCTGATAGCATGTGTTTGGTTACTTCTATAGTAGTGTTGGATAAATCTATTTCCATATCGGCTGCTTTTAAGCCGATAGTGGTAACTATACAAGTGGCTAGCGATACACATAATAAATCAGTCGGGCTAAATCGCTCACCCTTACCTCTATTATCTGTAGGGGCATCGGTTTCTATTATGCTGCCACTCTGTAAGTGTGTAGCTTCGCAACGAAGATTGCCTTTGTAAATGATGGAACTTGTCATTTTGAGATAAATTTTTGAATGTTTGGCAATTTAATTACTTGTATCTAATGAATGAGCAGTTATTTTTGCATAAATTTACCTAGATAAAATTTTTATATGAAGAAAATAGTCTTTTCGCTGGTTATAATCTCTCTTTCTATTGCTGTTTTTGGGCAACAAAGTACCAAAAGTACAAAGGAAGAAAGAAGGGAAAAACGTAAGGATAGAATTACTGCTTTAATGAAGCAAGAAGAAGAAGGGGTAATTGTAAATAAAAAACATTTTGTTGGTGGAATAAAGGCTACAAGTGATGGGTATGGTGGTTTTTTGGAAAAAGGTATAGCACAATCTGTAAAGCGCTCACTCCTTTTTCAATTTGATATTTCCGAAAGAAAACACCCTAAAGAAACGAAGCAAATAAATCAACAAAACGGAGCAGGGCCCTATATATATGGGAAAATAAATTTTTTCTACCCCGTAAAATTAGGGGTACAAGAGCAGTTTTTACTTGGAAATAAAGGCAATAAGAATGGAGTAAGCGTTACGGCAAATGTAGGTGGTGGTATTACTTTGGGTTTTTTGCGGCCTTATTTGTTGGGATATGATAGTGCAGGTGCTCAAATTTTTAGAGGATTATCTCCTAGATTGGCTGATACGTTAAGGTTTTTAAACGAAGCACCTATTAGCGGCCCAAGTTTAGGTACTGGGTTTAATAAACTAAAATTAACACCTGGTGCATATGCAAAAGCAGCATTGCGCTTTGATTATGGAAAATTTAATGAAGTGGTAAGCGGATTAGAAGTAGGTGTTGTAGGTGAGTTTTTTAGCAAAAAAATTCCTCAAATGATTTTTAGCAAAGAAAATAATTTTTTCTTTTCGGCATATGTGGCATTAATTTTTGGAAAACGAAAATAGGGCTCATTATTCGTTTGTATCTTTGCAAAAAATTACTAATTATCTTATAAAACATAGATGGATACGATTGTAGAAACTGGTGAACAAAGAGTAAAAAAGCCTGATTGGCTTAGGGTGAAACTGCCCATTGGTGAAGAATATAAACATGTACGTGGACTCGTGGATACTCATAAGCTACACACCATTTGCGAGAGTGGAAACTGTCCAAACATGGGCGAATGTTGGGGTGCAGGTACTGCAACATTTATGATTCTTGGCAATATTTGTACACGCAGTTGTGGTTTTTGCGCAGTAGCTACTGGCAGACCAGAAGCGGTAGATTGGGACGAACCACAGCGTGTAGCAGAGGCCATTCATTTAATGAAAGTAAAGCATGCGGTAATTACATCTGTAGATAGAGATGAACTAAAAGATGGCGGAAGTATTATTTGGGAGAATACGATCAAAGCAGTGTATGCTTTAAACCCTAATACAACGCTTGAAACATTGATACCGGATTTTAAAGCGGAGAAACACAACATACAAAGAATAATAGATGCAGCGCCAGATGTGGTGAGCCATAATATAGAAACTACAGAACGCCTCACAAAGCAAGTGCGCATACAAGCTAAGTATTGGCAAAGTATGGAAACACTAAAAATTTTGAAAGAAGGTGGTATGCGAACCAAGAGCGGTATTATGCTTGGGCTTGGAGAAGCAAAAGAAGAAGTGATACAAACACTTACTGATTTATACAACAGTGGTGTAGATGTGGTAACCATTGGGCAATACCTACAGCCTACCAAAAAACATTTGCCTGTGCAGCGTTTTATCCATCCAGATGAATTTGCAGAATATCGTGAAATAGGATATCAACTTGGATTGGATTATGTGGAAAGCGGACCACTCGTACGTTCTAGCTATCATAGCGAAAAACATGTTATACCAAATTGGGGAAGAAATAAGTGGATGGAGGAAAAGGGTTAAAGTTGATAAAGTATATAAGTTTATAAAGTAAGTTTGATGATGGTGGTAAACCGTTTTTAAACTTTTTTCATTTAAAGAGGAATATTTTTTAAAAAATAGTTTAGCAAGGTTTATACTTTTTTTGTAATCATATCTAACCATTGTGCAAGCAGTGCAGGTAGTACCAGTTGCCTGTAAATGTGTATCATATTCCATGGCTAATTTATATTTCTGTAAGCCTACAAACTAGTGTGGTAAGTAGTGTTACAGCGCAGATTGATATTGCACCTATAATTTTAGGCTTGCCCAATTTTAATTATAAAATAATTTTTTTTGATAAGATATGTTTGCTCTTTCTGCTGTAAAAAAGAAGAGCATATATCAGTACTTACCAAGGCTTGGGGTGTATAAAAAATCAACGATTGATTATGCGATCTTCTGTAAAAAAAGTAAATCAGTTTACACCAAATGGTACAACTACCTTGGCTTTTCATCTTCTCCATTAAATGATTGGTTGTCAAAAAAAGCCATAGCATTTTATCAAACGGCTGTTTGGTTCAAAAAATTAAAATTTCAAAAATATATTTCAAAAGTTCTTTATTATAATTTGTTGTTTTACATAGTGTTTTCAGATATTTTGAATTTTTTAATCAATTTTTAAAAAGTAATCGTATGTTATTTGAGCTTTAAAATGTGAAATTGACATTTTATAGACCATTAACCAATAGAATATGTTTCGAAGATTTATGAAAATATATC
>JAYSWO010000401.1:0-3446 GCA_043717975.1 Ferruginibacter sp.
ACATCGGGTATATCTTTATTGCCACAAGAAAAAAGGCAAATAGAAATTATCAAACTAAATAACAAACGCATAAAGAGTATATTTAACTTTGCAAAAGAAACGAATTATTGGTAAAGATTAAGTTAATTTGAATTTTTTATAGGTAACCGCAGAGAAAGGAGTAAAAGGAGTTTTCGCAGAGATACTCTGCGTAAACTCAGCCTCTCTTTTTCTCTGCGGTGAAATTACGAAACATCATGAAAGTATTTTTAGCACAACAAAACTACCATATTGGCAATATAGAAGCCAATACTGAAAAAATTATAGCAGCCATAGAACAAGCGAAGGCACAAAACGGCGATATTATTATGTTTAGCGAATTGTCTGTATGCGGCTATGCACCAAAAGATTTTTTATATTTTAATGATTTTATAGAAAAATGTTATGCAGCTATTGATAAAATAAAAGCACATGCCATTGGCATAGCGGTTATCGTAGGTGCGCCACACCGCAATGCAAAAGTAGAAGGCAAGGATTTGTTTAACGGTGCATACTTTTTAGCAGATGGAGAAATAAAACATATTGCCCACAAAACATGCTTACCCACCTACGATGTGTTTGACGAAGACCGATATTTTGAACCCGCCAACGAATGGAATATTATTGAATACAAAGGCAAAAAAATAGCCCTCACCATTTGCGAAGATATTTGGAACCTAGGTGATAACCCATTGTACATAAATTGCCCAATGGATATACTCACAAAATATTCGCCAGATGTAATGTTAAACATTTCTGCATCTCCATTTGATTATACGCACGATTTAGATAGGTATGCTACCATAAAAGCAAACGTTACAAAATATAAAATACCCATGTTTTATTGCGCTAGCGTAGGCAGCCAAACAGAAATTGTTTTTGATGGCAACTCACTCGTGTTTGATAAGCATGCAAACCTCTGCGGCAAATTGGCATCGTTTAAAGAAGATATGCAATCTTTTATTTTAAATGATGATGGCACTATTGAAGGAGAAATTATACAAGCAGCCAATCATATTCCCGATAGAGAATTAAACCCTGAAACGCTACAATCCACATTAAATATTGCACAAATTTATGATGCGCTTATTATGGGCATACGAGATTATTTTACAAAAATGGGGTTTACAAAAGCCATACTCGGCAGTAGCGGCGGCATTGATAGCGCAGTTACGCTTGCGCTTGCATGTGAGGCTTTGGGTGCAGAAAATGTAAAAGCCGTGTTGATGCCATCACAATTTTCTACTGGACATTCGGTGGCAGATGCAGAGCAGCTGAGCATCAATTTAAAAAATGATTACAATATTATTCCCATAAAAAATATTTACGAAAGTTTTTTAACCGAACTAAAACCATTGTTTGGTGATTTGCCTTTTAGCATTGCAGAAGAAAATATACAAAGTCGTACAAGAGGAAATTTATTAATGGCCATTGCCAATAAATTTGGATACATATTGCTCAACACATCCAACAAAAGCGAATTGGCTACAGGCTACGGTACGCTCTATGGTGATATGGCAGGCGGGTTAGGCGTTTTGGGCGATTGCTATAAACTTCAGATTTATGAATTAGCAAAATACATCAATAGAAATGGTGAGGTTATTCCACAAAATATAATTACCAAACCACCTAGTGCAGAGCTAAGGCCAGGGCAAAAAGACAGCGATAGCCTACCCGACTACGATACCCTCGATAAAATTTTATACCAATATATAGAATTGCAAAAAGACCCACAAACCATAAAAGCTCAAGGGTTCGATGCAGCATTGGTGGACAGAACTTTAAAAATGGTAAACACAAACGAATACAAACGCAATCAGTTTTGTCCCATTATTCGTGTATCTCCAAAAGCATTTGGTGTGGGGAGAAGGGTGCCGATTGTGGGGAAGTATTTGAGTTAAATGGTTTCGGGTTGAAGGGTTACGAGTTACGGGTTCTTTTTATTCGAGCAGCATTAATAAATATAATCTCTCCTATAACTTATAGAGATATGAATTTAAACAACCCGTAACCCGCAACTCCTAACTCGTAACCCTCTTTTTAACAAAGATTTTAATACTAATACGAATTTTTAGATTTGTAGCACCTAATTTGCAATACAAGAAAAAATAAACATACAATATGTTACAAACCGCAGAAGACATTCGCTTGCTCAACGAAAAGATAAACCATGCAGCAGGATTTGTTACCCGAATAAATGACGAACTCAGCAAAGTAATTGTAGGCCAACAAACGATGATAGAGCGCTTGCTCATTGGGCTTTTAAGCAATGGGCACATTTTACTAGAGGGTGTACCTGGCCTTGCAAAAACATTGGCTATAAAATCAATATCAGAAACGATCCATGCACAATTTAGCAGAATACAGTTTACACCAGATCTTTTACCTGCCGATGTGGTGGGTACCATGATTTACAACCAAAGTAAAAATGAATTTTATGTACGCAAGGGTCCAATATTTGCCAATTTCATTTTGGCAGATGAAATAAACCGTGCGCCTGCAAAAGTACAAAGCGCCTTGCTAGAAGCCATGCAAGAGCGGCAAGTAACCATAGGCGATACGAGTTATAAATTGCAAGAACCATTTTTGGTATTAGCTACGCAAAACCCCATTGAGCAAGAGGGCACATATCCATTGCCCGAAGCACAAGTAGATCGTTTTATGTTGAAGGTGGTGGTTGGTTATCCTACAAAAGCAGAAGAGCAAATGATTATTAGGCAAAATACACAAGGCTTGCATTTTGAAAAAATTAATGCCGTTGCTTCTACTACAGAAATTCTTACTGCTAAAGAATTGGTAAGACAAGTATATGTAGATGAAAAAATAGAAAACTATATTTTAGATATTGTATTTGCCACTCGTTTTCCTGACAAATATAATTTGGCAAAACTAAAACCACTTATAGGTTTTGGTGGTTCGCCAAGGGCAAGTATAAATTTGGCTTTGGCAGCAAAAGCATATGCATTTTTAAACAAGCGTGGCTATGTGGTACCAGATGATGTGCGTAATGTATGCAAAGATGTATTGCGCCACCGCATTGGGCTTACGTACGAGGCAGAGGCAGAAAATGTGAACGTAGAAAATATTATTGATGAAATTTTGAAGACGGTGAATGTACCTTAGGAGTATTGAGTACTTAGTATGTAGTATTTAGACCGGCTCTAAAATATTTTTAAGTTTTTATTTATAACAAAGGAACATAAAATAACAAACCCAGAAGGGGTTCACTTTAAGTAACCATTGGTGAAACCCGTGGCAATTATCGCAGATAATGACAACAACCGACATATTAAAAAAAGTTCGAGAGCTCGAAATAAAAAGTAAAAAGATAACCACACATCTCTTTACCGGTGAGTACCACTCTGCATTTAAAGGCAAGGGTATGAGCTTTAGAGAAGTGCGTGAATACAGTGCCGGCGATGATGTAC
>JAYSWO010000402.1:0-8639 GCA_043717975.1 Ferruginibacter sp.
TTTTATTTTTCTAAAGGAGAATTGATGCAAACGCTCGTGCATGATTTTAAATATAAAGGCAATAAAGACATTGGCATTTACCTCAGCAAAATGATGGCAGAAAAAATGATGGATAGCGGGCGTTTTAAAAATATAGATTACTTAATTCCATTGCCACTATTTGCAGATAAAGAATTTAAACGAGGCTTTAACCAAGCAAAAATTATATGCGATGGCATGACTGAGGTAATGAATATCCCTTTGCTTGCCAATAATGTAACCCGCATTCGTTTTACAGAAACACAAACAAAAAAACACAGAACAGAGCGATGGGATAATGTAGCAGATAGTTTTATTGTTCAAAACCCTGAACCCTTGCGCAACAAACACATTATGCTTGTAGATGATGTAATAACCACTGGTGCTACGCTTGAAGCTTGTGCACAAAAAATAGCTACAATTGAAGGCACAAAAATTAGTATTGTAACTTTAACCACTGCAACTAAATAATTCATTGTAGATTTGTTTTTAATGAAATATATATTTACCATATTCGTCGTGTCTTGCTTTTTTATTTCTTGCAAAAAAGACAGCTTTATAACCAGTGTAGATGCACGCCTTAGCACATCTGTAGATAGCTTAAAATTTGATACCGTTTTTACAACTACAGGGTCGATTACAAAATCGTTTAAAATTTTTAACAACAATGAGCAAAAATTGTTGTTGAGCAAAATCAAACTAGGTGGTGGAGCCACATCGGCTTTTAAAATGAATGTAAATGGCATTGCTTCTACAGAATTAAACAATGTAGAAGTAGCAGCAAACGATAGTATTTATGTATTTGTAACGGTTACCGTAAATCAAACCACAGCAAACCTTCCATTCATTATTAGTGATAGTGTGCTAATCAATTTTAATGGTAAAAATGCAAAAGTGAATCTAGAAGCCTTTGGGCAAAATGCCAACTTTATTCGCAATGGGTTAATAATTGGAAATGTAAATTTTACTAGCACATTGCCTTATGTGATTTTGGGTGGTTTGCAAGTAGCTAGTACAGGTACACTTACCGTAAATGCCGGAACAAAAATTTATTGTCATGCAGATGCCCCATTAATAATTGATGGTACACTTATAAGTAATGGTACAAAATTGCAGCCCATTGTTTTTGCAGGTGATAGATTGGACGATCCTTACAATGGATTTCCTGCCTCATGGCCGGGCATATATTTTAGAAGTAATAGTAAGGATAATGTGTTGCAATTTACAAATGTAAAAAATGCGTATCAAGCCTTGGTGGTAGATGCGCCCGCTACAAATGCAAACCCAAAATTATTATTAAAGCAATGCATTATTGACAATGCATTAGAAGCAGGATTATTGTTTACAAACACAAAAGTAGTAGCAGAAAATTGTTTGGTTAGCAATTGTGGTAGAGGTATAGATGTTAGCTACGGCGGCAACTACTCTTTTATACATTGTACCATTGCCTCTTACTCTAATAATTATGTATTGCACAAAAAGCCTTCCATTTTTTTAACCGATGCCAATGGCAATAACCAAACCAATACATTAAATACTTTACTACAAAATTGTATTGTATATGGCGATGTAGGTTTTGTGCAAAACGAAATACAAACAACAAAAGTGGGCGGTAGTTTTGCTGTAAATATTGACCATTGTCTGTACCGTGCTGTGGCAGACCCTACAAACAGCACTATAAATATGTCTATAAAAAATATTGACCCTTCTTTTGATAGCGTAGATAACAGCAGACGCATTTATGATTTTAGAATTACAAAAAATGCTACAGCCGCAGGCATAAACAAAGGAGTGACAACATCTTTGCTTAAAGACTTAGATGACAAAAATAGAAATGTAGGTCTCCCAGACATTGGTGCTTACGAAAAACCTTAACTGCCATTATTTCGTAACTTTACAAAAAATTAAATTAATGATAAAAATAATTATTGCCGCTGCCGTAATGGTAAGTTGCGCACAAGCAAACAGTCATTCAACAAATACAAATATGATTGAAATTACAAAAGATAGCGCTACATCGATACATAGTTTTTCTGTGAAGGCGCTTGATGGTAGTACCATAAACTTTGCAGACTTTAAGGGCAAAAAAATATTAATTGTAAACACAGCATCTAAATGTGGTTATACAGGCCAGTACAAAGACTTACAAGCCTTGTATGAAAAATACAAAGACAAATTGGTTATCGTAGGTTTTCCTGCAAATAATTTTATGAGCCAAGAGCCAGGTTCCAATACAGAAATAAAAGAATTTTGCACAAAAAATTATGGTGTTAGTTTTCCTATGGCAGAAAAAATTTCGGTAAAGGGCGATGATATGGCTCCGATTTATCTGTGGCTAACATCAAAAGCAAAAAATGGCGTATTAGATGCAAGTGTAAAATGGAATTTTAATAAGTTTTTGCTAAATGAAAAAGGGGAAATGATTGCAAAATTTGATAGTGGCACGAAGCCAATGGATGAGGAGATTGTAGGGAAGTTGTAAAAGAGAATTTTTTTACATGAAAAAAAATATCGTATTAATATTTTTACTGCTCAACCTTATTGCTTGCAATAATGATCAAAATGACAATAAAACTGCATCAAAAGATTCTGCACATGCTTGTATGAATGTGCCATCAAGATTTTCTGGTACAGATAGTTTATCACAAAATATTATAACATCTGGCGATACTTCAAATACAGGAATGGTATTAATACCTGGCGGCACTTTTGATATGGGTGGCGATAGTAATCAAGCATCGCCAGATGAATATCCTAAACACATCGTAACTGTAGATGCATTTTATATGGATATAACGGAAGTTACCAATGCACAATTTAAAAAATTTGTAGATGCTACTGAGTATATAACCACTGCTGAAAAAAAACCAGATTGGGAAGAAATAAAAAAAACAGTTCCGCCAAATACACCCAAGCCAGCAGATAGTTTATTGCAAGCAGCATCATTGGTATTTAAACAAAGTACACAAGCGGTAGCATTAAATGATTTTACGCAATGGTGGGTTTGGGTAAAGGGGGCAGATTGGAAACATCCGCAAGGGCCAAAAAGTTCTATTATTGGAAAAGAAAATCATCCTGTAGTACATGTAAGTTGGGATGATGCTATGACCTATTGCAAATGGGCGAGCAAAAGATTGCCAACAGAGGCAGAATGGGAGTTTGCATCAAGGGGTGGCTTAGCTAACAATATTTATCCGTGGGGTAATGAGCCAATAAATGCAGGCAAACCAAAAGCCAATAGCTGGGAAGGCAAATTTCCATACCTCAACGAAAAGAAAGATGGCTACATAACAGCCGCACCTACAAAATCTTATTTGCCTAATGGGTATGGCTTGTACGATATGGCAGGCAATGTGTGGGAATGGTGTAGTGATTATTATAATCAAGATTATTATAAAACATTAGAAGGAAAGATAACTGTAAACCCAACAGGCGCCGCAAAAAGCTATGATGCCGATGAACCATATGCGATAAAAAGAGTTTTGCGTGGTGGAAGTTTTTTATGCAATGATAGTTATTGCAGTGGTTATCGTGTGGCACGAAGAATGAAAAGTAGCCCTGATACTGGTTTGGAGCATACAGGTTTTAGGTGTGTGAAAGATAAAAAATAATAGAAAGAAATAAAATGGCTGCCTCAAAAGTAGAGACAGCCATTTTCTATTAGCTATGTTATAATATCAACTAGTTTTATACCTGAGCGCTTTTACTTATTTATTGAACTACAATTTTTTCAGTTTTAACTTCATTATCAGTAATAATTTTTATTACATAAAGCCCAGGTGTTAATTTGCCAGTTTCAATTTGATCGTAGCTACCTGCCAATGCATTCCATGTTAGTAAAACCTGCCCTGCCTGATTATACAACGCTCCAACATATTTTTTAATACCAGAAGCATTGCTAGTTAATATTGTTATTGGTTGACCAGCTGCTACTAGAGTTGGTTTGATTTCCATTGCAAAATCGTTTCCAAAATTTACCAAAACTATTTTGCTATAACCAAACCGTCCGTCATTATCAATTATCTTTAAACGATAGTAACCTTTTGTTATAAAATTTTTCGCATTTACATCTACAAAAGAGTAGTTTCCTGTTAAGTCGTTATGAACAGCTACTGTTCCCACTTTTGTAAATGAAGTTTGATTAATAGACGATCTTTCAATTTCAAAACGATTTACATTTACTTGGCCAGTACAAACCCATACAATATTGGTGTTTGCATTGCTTCTTGTTGCATTAAAAGAAATTAGAGTAAGAGGTAATACAGTACCTGATGGAAATACTAATAAATACAAAGTAGCATTTGTACAAACTACAGGGCTACCATTGTCGCAGGTTTGATAAGGGAAATTTACTGGCCCGCTAAAACCACTTACAGGTGTAAATGTATACGTGCCATCTGTATTAAGTACCAATGTTCCTTTGCCCCCAATGGTTGTATTTTGTGCAGTTACAGTTTGTGTATTGCCCTGTGGATCGTTATCATTTGTTTTTACATTTCCACTTACGTTTGTATTTAAAGGCGTACTGTTGTAGTCATCAGATGCTGTTGTTGTATTGGTACTTGCAGCTGGCTCAATAGTAATTATCTGAATAGAGGTAGCGCATTTTGGTGTAGGGGTGGACAAATCACATACCTGATAGGTAAGTGTATCAAAACCAACGTAGCCAGCAGTGGGCGTATACGTTATATTTCCATTTGCGGGATTAATAGTAGTAGTGCCATGCAAAGGTGCTGTACTGATAGTAACCGAAGCGGGGTTTAATGCTACCAGAGAATTATTTCCTGCTTTGTCATTGGCAAGTGTATTTAAAGTAATGGCAGTATTTATTGGCGTAGTAGCCCTATCAATATTTGCAACTGAGTTATTGGTATTTACTGTAGGTCCTGTAACTGTTATTACCAAGGGTACCAATGGACAATTGGGGCTTACAACGCCTGGAATACACATGGGCACCAAAAATTTATACACACCTACTGCTGTAGGTGTAAAGCTATAAGTACCGTCTGAATTGATGGCAGGTACAGAAGCACTTGGGTTAGTGTAACCAGGTTGTGTAGTAGCTGTACCGTAGGTTGTACCAGTAGGCTTAATATCATTGGTACCCACGTTACCTGTTACAGCAGTGTTTACAAAAGTAGCATTTACATCTGGTGGTACAGATACACATCTTGTATATGCAAACGATGTAAAGCCAATGGTAACATTACCGTTTGAGTTATCAGATTTACCCATTTCTATAACTATTTTTGTTATTGGGCCTGCAAGGCTACAAGTTATCCTATTTGTTATTACACTAGTATTACCAGCGGTGTTATTGCCTACTAAAACATTTCCGGTTACCACTATAGTGCCGCCATTACCCGGATCGTTTACAATATTGCTAAAGTTAGCTGCAGTTATTGGAATGGATGTTGCCCCGTTAAATGCTGTAACTCTTGCCTGATCCAAATTATTCATACCGCCAATGCGAAAAGATATATTATACAATTTCTCAGAAAAATCAAATGTATAAACAGCATCATTAGTTGTCGTTACATTATCTGTATTTGCTGGCTGTACAAAGATGTGATTACCCACACTAGCTTCATTTTGAATTTGTACACCTCCTGCCCAAGTAGCAGTTCCACCACTTACTGAGCCCGTAAAGTTAACCACAGCATTACTAAGATTATTGATAACCCCATTACCATTATTCACATTAAAAGCAGTGTTAAGCGCATAGCCTGGCGTGTTTAGCGGAGCTGTTGCCTGAAGTGCAGCAGGAGTGCACTGTGCATTCATTTCTTGGAAGTATATAAAGCTAGCTAAAAAGATAGTAAAGTTTTTCATAATATTCAATTGCTAAAAAGACGATTTTTTGATGATATTAGTTGCTTTTTGCATTAATCGATTGGTATTCTTAAACGATTAATAACTAACTATTATTGTAATAGATATAACATTTTCCTTCAGCATCAAAAAACTTTTTCTTTATTTGATTATACTGGATTTTATTTTAATAAATCATATACTTTAATATCTGCAAAATCTATACCCAAAAATGAGTTATTACTTAAAAACAAAGACTTTTTATGCACACTAGAATCCATATTCAAAAAATCATGGAGGTATATGTTTTTTTATAAAAAAGGAGAAATAAAGAAAAGCTGATCAAACCAATAACGAAGGTTATGAATTAACGCAACTGCAAATTGCCACAAATTTTTTATTTAAAATTAGTATTACAACCTTTGAAAGTAATAATTTATGAAAGGTTGACTAAGTAATGAAACTACTGAAAACCTGAATCTGTACAGGCAACTTAATATAGTTTATAAAAGCAATATCTATCACAAACAAAAAAATCTTTTTATCCTGTTAACTTTCTAATTCATTCAGTTTATCGCAATAGTCAAATATTTCTTTTACAGAAACGAAGGATTTTTTAAATAAGGTCGAAAGATAATGTAAGCCTAAAACATTTTCAATATGTATAAGGTATTAATTGTTTTTACCATCATTCTTTTTGCCAATAATGGATGCAATAGTCCTCAGAAAACGTCTTCCAATTCAGCAGGAACAACAACACCGTAAGTGAAAATAGAAAATATACATGCTGTACATCTATTCAAAAAAAATAATGTAGATAATTCAAGAGGAGTAAAAGTGAATAAATTCGTACCTATAATAAAATAAAAACTCAACCATCAATAACATTACTCTTTCAAAAATAATTCCACAACCCCATTTTTATAAAAATCACTTTTTAAATTTACTTCGTAGCGTTTCTTTTTAGTGGTAATAATCATCAGTGCAGTACAAGGTGGTATTGAACCTACGCTTTCTGCAATCAATTTTAGCTTCCCAATCGGATAATCATCGGTTAAACTTATATAAAATGTTATAGGCTTTACTGAAATCAGCTTTCTATCTACAATAAGTAAATCATTATGATAAACAGAAATGGTATCGTTGTCAATTTCGCCATTATCGTAAATATCTACTTTAATAGAATCTGCATCTTGTTTTTTTATTTCAATAAGACTTTGAATATCGATTGCTCTATTGTTTATTTTTCCCAATTTCTCATTTGATTGTAGGATTATATCTTTTTTAATTTCTCTTTTCTTATTTAACCACACAGATGAAGAGGGACATTTAAAAATAGCAGTCGATTTATCTTTCCACCTGCCTTCAAACCTAAGCATACTATCATTAGCACTCAGTTTCATTTTGTATTTACCCAAACAATTAGTGGCCATAAAGCCTAGTTTTACAGCAATAGTTCTATCCTCAGTAAAAATTATAGTTGATTCTTTTTTATTGTATTTTCCCTTAATCGTATAGTGCTCATATTTGTCATTTCTATAATAAAGATGAGAAGCGCCAGTTATTATACTATCGTTAGATAAAAATACTTCTACAACAAGTTTTTGTGGGTTCTGCATAAGAATAGCTCCGCCATAATTACCCTGCCAAGTGCCAGATATTTCTTGAGAAAATGATTGGTCGAAATATAATAAACATAAAATAAAAAGTAAAATTCTCATTTTTACCAGAATTTTTTATTTGGAAGAGTTAAAAATAGCACACAATACTTGTCGTAATATTAATAAATAATTCTCTAATTTGCACACTTGCACATTTTCACATTTTCTCATTTTCACATTTCAAAAAATGCAATTCTCTCAAGTAATAGGCCAACAAGACCTAAAAACACAGCTCACCCAAATGATACAGCAAAATAGGCTTAGCCATGCGTTGTTGTTTTTGGGCAAAGAAGGCTGTGGTGGTTTGCCATTGGCACTTGCATTTGCACAATACATTACTTGCGAAAAAAATCCGCTACAAGCCAGCAGAAAAAAAGCAGCTGCACCCATAGCCGAAGTATCTTTATTTGGAGAAGAACCCACAGCAGAACTTGAAGAAAAAGATTTTATTGATGCCTGTGGCGTGTGCGCCGCATGTACGAAAGCCACCAAACTCATTCATCCAGATATACATTATTGTTACCCCGTTATTCCACGAAAAAGTGGCGACAAACCCGTTAGCACCGATTACATTGTAGAGTGGCGAGACTTCATCAACAAAACGCCTTATGGCAATGCCTTTGATTGGTTGCAAAGCATTAATGCCGAAAATAAACAAGGCAATATCACCTCCGAGGAGTGCAACGATATCATCCGCAAAATGAGTTTAAAAAGTTTTGAAAGTGCTTATAAAATTCTCATCATTTGGATGCCCGAAATGCTTGGTAAAAACGGCAATAAATTATTAAAACTCATAGAAGAGCCGCCGCCAGATACTTTGTTTATTTTGGTTGCAGAAAACGATGCGTTGATTTTACCAACCATTTTATCTCGTACGCAACTCATAAAAATTCCTATTTTATCGCCTGCAGATATTGCCAGTGCATTGTCAAATAACGAAGCTACACCGAGCCACAAAGCTGCACAAATTGCCGCTACATCCGAGGGCAATTACCACGAAGCGCTGCAACAATTGCAACATACCGAGGACGATTATGAGGTTTTGCTGCGTGATTGGCTCAATAGCATTATAAAAAGTGGCCCAGCCGCTCAGGTAAAATGGATTGAAGAAGCCGCCAAACTTGGGCGTGAAAAACAGAAGCAATTTTT
>JAYSWO010000403.1:0-23246 GCA_043717975.1 Ferruginibacter sp.
ATGAAGCCCAATCAGGGCTTTTCGGCTCGTTACCAAAAAAGAAGAAAATCTATTTAAGAATCAAATTAATAGTAAATTTGCACGCAATATACTCAATTCTCGCTTTTTGATGATGTAGTTTATTATAAGTGGTTGAGTATAATTTATAATCACAAAGTTTGAAAGCTATAAGTAAGTTAATTCATATAGACCCAACTTTGAACATTCAAACTTGAACTTTTTACCATGCCATCAATAGGCCACATACAATTACCTGAGTTTCCGCTACTACTTGCACCAATGGAAGATGTGAGTGACCCCCCGTTTCGTGCTGTGTGCAAAGACAATGGTGCAGACCTTATGTACAGCGAGTTTATAAGCAGCGAAGGTTTGATAAGAGATGCTATGAAGAGTTTGAAAAAACTCGATTTTTCGGAGGAAGAACGCCCTTTTGCGATACAAATTTTTGGTGGCGATGAAGAAGCTATGGGGCAAAGCGCTGCCATTTGTGAAGCGGTAAACCCAGATTTTATAGATATAAACTATGGTTGCCCGGTAAAAAAAGTAGCACTAAAAGGTGCGGGCGCGGGTGTTTTAAAGGATATTCATTTAATGGAGCGTCTTACAAAATCGGTTATTGCTAGCACAAAATTGCCTGTAACCATTAAGACAAGGTTGGGCTGGGATGATGCCACAAAAAATATTGAAGAAGTAGCTGAGCGTATGCAAGATATAGGCGTAGCGGCTATCTCCATACATGGGCGCACAAGGGCGCAACTCTACAAAGGCGAAGCCGATTGGACGCTTATTGCTAAAGTAAAAAACAATCCCCGCATAACCATTCCTGTATTTGGCAATGGCGATATTGATAGCCCACAAAAAGCAAAAGAATATAAAGAGCGGTATGGTGTAGATGGCATTATGATTGGCCGTGCAGCCATTGGCTACCCATGGATTTTTAGAGAAATAAAACATTTTCTAGCTACTGGTGAGGTATTGCCTGCACCAACTTTAGAAGAACGTATTACCGTTTGCAAAACACATCTTGATAAATCTATAGATTGGAAAGGTCCTATTGTAGGCATCAACGAAATGCGCCGCCATTATACCAATTATTTAAAAGGGTTGCCAGGAATAAAAGATTTTCGTCTTCGCCTTGTAACCCTTAACCAGCCTAGCGAAATACACGAAGTGCTAGATGAAATAACGGCGCATTATAAAGATTATAGTTTTGAGCGTACACCAATAGAGTTGATAGATTATCATGAAAATTGTCCGTTGTAGATAGATCTTACGTTTACAAAAATTAGATAGAGCACTTTTCTTATTTGAAGTTATCTATACCAATATTTTGATTTAGCTTACTGCATGGCAACTACTTATTGAACCATAAGATTTTAAAAATAAGTATTGGTTCTTTTTAGGTATTACCTATTTAAGCGGTAAACATTTTCTATTCCTCCATCGGTATTGCTTCATCCTTAGCATGCTTAAACACAAAAGCACTTCTTCTTTTTAATGGATTAGCGTGTTGTGTTGTAATTTCCTTACGCATGTTTACAATATCAATCGCTTTGTAAATGGCTTCTCTAAAACTTGCCTCCTCAGCAATACCCTTTCCTGCAATGTCAAACGCGGTGCCATGATCAGGGGATGTACGCACGCCATCAATACCTGCTGTATAATTTACACCTTCACCAAAAGCCAATGATTTAAAAGGTATTAAACCTTGGTCGTGGTAAAGAGCAAGAACCGCATCAAATTTTTCATGATTGCCTCTAGCAAAAAATGCATCAGCGCTATATGGTCCAAAACAAAATATACCTTTTTGTTTGGCATCTGCCACTGCAGGTTTTATAATTTCTTTTTCTTCTTTACCCACTAAGCCTTCATCGCCTGCATGTGGGTTAAGCCCTAGTACAGCTATTTTTGGTTTGTTTATTCCAAAATCTTTTTTTAGCGAATCATTCATAATTTTTAGCTTACTATATATGGCTTCTTTGGTTATAAACTGTGCCACATCTTTTATAGCTACATGTTCTGTAAGCAAAGCCACACGCATGTTATCTGCTACGAGCATCATGGCTACATCTTTTGCACCAAATAATTCTTTTAAGTAAGGCGTGTGACCTGTATGTTTAAATTTGTCACTTTGTATATTGCTTTTATGAAGTGGTGCGGTTACCAATGCATCTATACGCTTTTCTTTTAAAGCATTACCAGCTGTGGTTAAACTTATGTAAGCATATTTACCTCCTGTGGCATTTAGTTGCCCTGGCGTTACGGCTACTTCTTCTTCCCAGCAATTGTATACATTTACTTGCTTGGTATTTATTTTGCTAGCATCTTTTGCAATGTTAAATGTAAGGTTATTGTCAGGCAATGTTTTTCTGTAAAAATTAAGCACTTTATTATTGGCAAAAATTACAGGCGTACATATTTCTAGTAAGCGTGTATCGCTCAGGGTTTTTACAATAATTTCAGGACCAATGCCATTTATATCGCCGCAGCTAATTCCAATTACTGGTTTTTGTTCATTTGTAATACTCATAATCCTAATTAAGTTGTAAAAATACAATTAATTAGATTACAAGTAAACATACAGTTTGTAAGGGCTTTTTTTAGACAAGTTCAAAAAATACATTTATCGTTTATTAAGCTACTTTTGTAGCATGTTAAAGTTGAAAAAGTCTTTAGGGCAGCATTTCTTAAAAGATGAAATTATTATTAAGCAAATAATAGCCGCACTCCATGAAAACGAGTTTAAAAATTTATTAGAAGTTGGCCCTGGTGGTGGAGCCCTTACAAAGGAATTGATAAAAATACCCAATATCAATTTTAAAGCCGTAGAGTTAGACGATGAAAAAGTACCATTGTTAAAACAAAAATATCCAATATTAAAAGATAAAATTATTCATGAAAATTTTTTAGACATTGAAAAACCTTTTGATGAAAGCTTTACCGTAATTGGCAATTTTCCATACAATATTTCTACACAAATTTTATTCAAGATATTAGATTGGAAAAATGAGGTGCCGGTAGTAATAGGAATGTTTCAAAAAGAAGTGGCTCAACGAGCAGCAGCAAAACCTGGCGGAAAAATTTATGGTGTTTTAAGTGCATTGATACAACCTTTTTACGATATTGAATACTTATTTGATGTGCCACCTACTAGTTTTACACCGCCACCAAAAGTAATGAGTGGTATGATACGACTTACTAGAAAAAAAGAAGCGCTTGTTGTAAAATCGGAAAGAGCATATATTGTGTTGGTAAAAACAGCTTTTAACCAGCGTAGAAAAACATTGCGTAATGCTGTAAAGGCTCTATTTACTCCTGAAGAATTAAAAGATGAATTGTTTAATAAACGTGCAGAGGTATTGAGTATTGAGGATTTTGCAGCGTTAACGTTTAGGATGAGTTAAATAAAAAGTTCAAGGTTGAAAGTTCAAAGTTGAAGGTTTTTTAAAAGCAAATCTTCGTTACATTTTCGAAAGTACAAAAATTGCAAAAACTATAAGAATGTATAGCAAAAATAAAAAGAACATGATTGAAACTAAAGAAATAAAAGTAAGACTAGTAACCGCAGCGGCATTATTCGATGGGCATGATGCAGCCATTAATATTATGCGCAGAATTTTGCAAAGCAAAGGTGCAGAAATTATACACCTTGGGCACAACAGAAGCGTAGCAGAAATTGTAGAATGTGCTATAGAAGAAGATGTGCAAGGTATTGCCATTACTAGCTACCAAGGCGGGCATGTGGAGTTTTTTAAATACATGAAAGATTTGTTGGTAGAAAATGGTTGTGGGCATATAAAAATATTTGGCGGTGGCGGCGGTACCATTTTGCCAGCAGAAATTGAGGAGCTACACAATTATGGTATCACAAGAATTTATAGTCCAGATGATGGGCGCAGAATGGGTTTGGGAGGCATGATACAAGATGTGATAGATAAAAGTAAGGAAGTACTAATACCAAATGCATCATCAACCAAAAATGGAAATGGAAAATTTGCATTAGGAGAGTTTAAAGATATTATTTCCATTGCAAGAAAAATATCTGCTGCGGAAAATGGGGAAGAAACGAATACAATAAAAACGAATTCTAAAAGTCCGGTTGTAGGTATTACCGGCACAGGTGGTGCAGGAAAATCGTCTGTAACAGATGAAATTGTGCGCCGTTTTTTAAATAATTATACAGATAAAACCATTGCGGTTATTTCTGTAGACCCAAGTAAAAAGAAAACAGGTGGAGCATTGTTGGGCGATAGAATTAGGATGAACTCTATATCATCGCCCCGTGCATATATGCGCAGCCTTGCTACACGGGAGAGCGATAAAGCACTCAGCCAATATGTAACCGAAGCGTTGGAAATATGTAAAGCAGCAGGTTTTGATTTGGTGATTTTAGAAAGTGCTGGTGTAGGGCAAAGCGATGCATCCATTTTAGAACATTGCGATGTGAGCATGTATGTGATGACGCCTGAGTATGGCGCACCATCACAATTGGAAAAAATAAATATGCTGGATTATGCAGATGTAATTTGCCTAAATAAATTTGATAAAGCAGGTGCGCTCGATGCTTTGCACGATGTACGCAAACAATATAAACGCAATTATGAATTGTGGGATGCAAAAGATGAGGACCTACCAGTGGTAGGTACCATTGCAGCACAGTTTAACGATGCTGGTGTAAATACATTGTTTGACAAATTGATAAAAGTAATAGCCACTAAGACGGGTAGTGATTTTGGCACACATGCGGCATTTGAAAAAAGTGGCGGTATGGAAGGTTCTATTATTCCACCAAAAAGAGTGCGATATCTGGCGGAAATTTCTGAAACAATTGCTGAGTATGATTTGTGGGTGAAGGAGCAGAGTAAGATAGCAACGGAACTTTATCAACTAAAAGGAACATTGTCTATTTTAAAAGATGGAAATACGGATGCGATACTTGCTGCAATAAAAATACTGGAAGAAAAATTACACAAAGACTGTAATATGCTCTTACAAAATTGGGATGCCACCAAAGAGCGCTATCAACAAGCGTTTTACGAATTTAAGGTAAGAGATAAAGTAATCAAGCAACCGCTCACATTTACAAGTTTATCGGGTACCAAAGTGGCTAAAGTTATTTTGCCCAAGTATAAAGATTGGGGTGATATTTTAGAATGGCAGTTGCAAGAAAATGTACCTGGTGAGTTTCCATTTACAGCAGGTGTGTTTCCTTTAAAGAGAGATGGCGAAGACCCTACAAGAATGTTTGCAGGCGAAGGTGGACCGGAAAGAACCAACAGACGTTTTCATTATGTGAGTGTTGGGCAGCCTGCAAAGCGCCTTAGCACAGCATTTGATAGTGTAACATTGTATGGTGAAGATCCTGCACATAGACCAGATATTTATGGCAAAGTAGGAAATAGTGGTGTAAGCATTGCTACAGTAGATGATGCAAAAAAATTGTACAGCGGTTTTGATTTGTGCGACCCAAAAACATCTGTGAGCATGACCATTAATGGCCCAGCGCCAATGCTGTTGGCTTTTTTTATGAATGCCGCTATAGATCAAATGTGTGAAAAGTATATCATAGAAAATAATTTAAGGGAAGCCGTAAATAGTAAAATAGAATCACTTTTTGAGTTAAATACATTGCCTAAATATTTTGGTGTAGATGGCAAACCGGTAAATCCTTTGCATAGCAACTTTGAAGGAAACTTACCAGAAGGTAATGATGGTCTTGGGTTACGATTATTAGGCTTAAGTGGAAAAGATGTTTTACCATCAGATGTGTATGCAACGATAAAAGCAAAAGCATTATCAAGTGTAAGAGGTACCGTACAAGCCGATATTTTAAAAGAAGATCAAGCACAAAATACATGTATTTTTTCTACAGAGTTTGCTTTAAAATTAATGGGCGATGTGCAAGAGTATTTTATTACAAACAAAGTACAGAATTTTTATAGCGTAAGTATTAGTGGCTATCATATAGCTGAAGCAGGTGCCAATCCTATAACACAGCTAGCCTTTACTTTATCTAATGGGTTTACGTATGTAGAATATTATTTGAGTAGGGGCATGAACATCGATGATTTTGCACCAAACCTTTCTTTCTTTTTTAGCAATGGTATGGATCCTGAATATTCTGTAATTGGGAGAGTAGCACGCCGTATTTGGGCAAAGGCCATGAAGTACAAATACAAAGCAAACGATAGAAGCCAAAAATTAAAATACCATATTCAAACTAGCGGCAGAAGTTTGCATGCGCAGGAAATTGATTTCAATGATATTCGTACAACGCTACAAGCATTGTATGCCATATACGACAACTGTAATTCCTTGCACACAAATGCATATGATGAAGCCATTACTACACCTACAGAAGAAAGTGTGCGCCGTGCAATGGCCATTCAATTAATTATAAACCGAGAATTGGGTACAGCCAAAAATGAAAACCCCAACCAAGGTTCTTTCCTAATTGAGGAAATGACAGATTTAGTAGAACAAGCCGTACTAGCCGAGTTTGAAAGAATTACAGAACGTGGTGGTGTGCTAGGTGCCATGGAAAGAATGTACCAACGCAACAAAATACAAGAAGAAAGTTTGTATTATGAAACATTAAAACATACAGGTGAATTTCCCATTGTTGGTGTAAATACTTTCCTCAACAAAAATGGATCTCCTACCATTTTGCCAGCAGAAGTTATACGCAGCACTACCGAAGAAAAAGAATTGCAAATAACCATGCTCAATGCATTTAAAGAAAGGCATGCAGCAAAAAGTGCTACCATGCTAAAACAATTACAAGAAGTAGCCATAGCCAATGGCAATCTTTTTGAAGAATTGATGGAGACAGTAAAGCATTGTTCTTTAGGAGAAATTACGAATGCATTGTATAGTGTGGGAGGGCAGTATAGAAGGAATATGTAAACAAAATCTTGATGGATTTAATTTAAGGCTGTGAAGATTCACAGCCTTTTTTGCTTTAAAAAAGCAGTCAGGCAAAAATGCCCGACTACTTTAATAATGCTCGGGGGGGTAAAATAGTTTTTGTAAATTAACTAAGTAGCATTTCTTTTCGTTTTCACAGTTTCCAGATTTTTAAACCAAGGTTTTGCGTTGGATTATAAATGTAAAACACAAATATATACAATGTCTTTTCCAATTAATACCTATCAATGATAATATGGCTAAAATTTTACATAGTGAGTTGTAGTAAAGGATTTGGAGGGTAAATATGTCTGATTTTATAAAAAAGCAGTAGAAAATATAAGTCATGTGTCAAAAAAATTAGGCAGGAATTACTCTTTTATTATTCACTACTTCTCTAAGTATCCTTTAAAAATAGAACAGTCAAGCGTAAAGCCCGACTCCGTTATGAACCATGATATTTTCTAAAGTGGTTTCTGTGCAGTTTAAAAAGAATAGTATTCAAATTTTTCCTTTGAGGAGTGAGATTTTTAAACCGGGTTTTTGTGTAGGTTTGGATAGCAGACGAGTGTACGTGAATATTGTTTTTAGTTTTTTACAAATGTCCTTGTATGTAAATAATTGGGTGAAAACAGCTACTGCAAAGGTTTGCAGAGTGTTATATTTTTTAAAATTCTTTTTAGTGCCCCCAATAATGTATAAACTAATGTTTACAACAACTATTTATTTTTATATTCTTATTTACATAGAAACAGTCAGGCAAAAGCCTAACTGTTTTTTTGAATATTGCTTAAATTATCAAAGTGGGTTTTGTGTACTTTTTCTTCAGCAGTTATTCGTGTTCTTTCAAAGGGTTGAGATGTTTGGCCGATTTTTTGTGTCGTGTGCATATTAGACGAGTAGTAATATCGGTTGGTTTTCGGTTTTCTTTGTACAAATGTCTTTTTTATGTAAAAATCAAATAAAAACAGGTGCTGCAAAGGTTTGCAGTTATTTATTGCAGTTAAAATATTAGACTATAAACGTTGTTTGTTATTTTTTAGGTGAATAATGACAAAGTGATAAGTTTCATTTTTTTGAGGAAAGGATATTTTGATCTTTTTTATATGTATAGTTTTTTTTGAAATGCTTTTGATTGATATAGTTGATAAAAGTTGAAAAAAGATATATGGATGAATGGCTGCCCGATAGAAGTGAAAACCATAGCGCAGCGTAGGTTGTAACGAATAGCGGGGACTAAAGATGATGCGTGTGATAAAGTCCACGGCCCCAAAATTTTCGTAATGTAAAAGTTTTACAGTAAATTCGTAATGAATGGATGTAACCACAGAAAATATTGTAGCGCCTTACACACTTAATGATGAAGATGAAAAGAAACTGATACTGCGAGAGTATAGGGCATTGCTGCGTGCACTAAAAACAAAATTAAAACCCGGAGATAAGATTTTATTGCGCACTGCTTTTGAAATGGCTGCTGAAGCCCACAAAACCATGCGTAGAAAAAGCGGTGAACCTTATATACTTCATCCGATAGCAGTAGCCATGATTTGTATTGAAGAAATTGGGCTGGGTGTGCGAAGTACCATTTGCGCATTGCTACACGATACGGTGGAGGATACGGATATTTCTTTGCAAGATGTGCAACGTGAATTTGGTGCAGAGATTGCAAAAATTGTAGACGGGCTTACAAAAATCTCTACTGTACTGGATGCCAATAGTTCTCAACAAGCAGAAAATTTTAAGAAAATTTTATTGACGCTTACAGATGACCCTAGGGTAATATTGATAAAGCTTGCCGATCGCTTACACAACATGCGCACGATGGATAGCATGAAGCGTGAGAAGCAATTGAAAATATCTAGCGAAACAGTGTATGTGTATGCGCCGCTTGCACACCGCATGGGTTTGTACAATATAAAAACGGAGATGGAAGATTTGGCCATGAAATACATGGAGCCAGATACGTTTAAATTTATTGCACAAAAACTACAAGATACCAAACGAGAGCGCACAAAATATATAAACGATTTTATAAAACCCATAAAAGAAAAATTAGACGAAACAGGTTTTAATTTTGACATTTATGGCCGTCCAAAAAGTATACATTCTATTTGGAATAAAATAAAAAAGAAAGGAGTAGCATTTGAAGAAGTGTATGATTTATTTGCCATTCGTATTTTGGTAGATGCGGCACCTGCTAAAGAAAAAGAGGAATGCTGGAAAGTATATAGCATTATTACGGATGCTTACAACCCAAGCCCTGAGAGACTCAGGGATTGGCTGAGTAACCCAAAAAGTAATGGATACGAAGCATTGCATACAACCGTAATGGGGCCGCAAGGTAAATGGGTGGAAGTGCAAATACGTACCAAGCGTATGAATGAAATTGCAGAAAAAGGATTGGCAGCACATTGGAAATACAAAGAGGGTGCTACCGAAGAAAGCAGGTTTGATCAATGGTTTCATCAAATAAGAGAGAGCCTTGCAAACAATGATAGTGATTCGTTGGATTTTTTACAAGACTTTAAAACTTCTTTTCTTACAGAAGAAATTTATGTGTACACACCAAAGGGTGAAGTGAAAATGTTGCCCGTAGGTGCTACTGCTTTAGACTTTGCATTTGGTGTACATACCGCAGTAGGTAGTAAATGTATTGGTGCAAAAGTGAACCATAAATTGGTACCGATAAGTTATAAACTAAAAAGTGGCGACCAAATAGAAATTATAACAAGTGCAAAACAAAAGCCAAATACAGAGTGGTTAAATTTTGTGGTAACAAGTAAGGCGAAGGCTAAAATAAAAGATACCCTTAAAGAAGAAAAGCGAACCATTGCTGATGATGGAAAATATATTTTACAAAAAAAATTGGAAGGGATAGGTGCTGCCAATAGCGTGACGAATATGGAGGAGCTTTGTCAGTTTTATAAAATACAAAGCACGCTAGATTTGTTGTATGATATTGCTACAAAAAAAATTGATTTAAAAGAGCTTAAAGATTTTACGGTACATGGCGATAAATTGATGGCGCCAAAACCCGAGAAAAAAGTACACGAAGAAAAACCTGCTTACGACCCCGACTATAAACCTGCCAATAAAAAAGATACAGAGCTTATTATTTTTGGAGAGAGTAGCGATAAAATAATGTACACGCTTGCCAACTGCTGTAAACCGATACCTGGCGATGATGTGTTTGGTTTTGTAACCACTGGTGAAGGTTTGAAAATACACAGAACCAATTGCCCAAATGCTACAAGGCTATTGGCTAACTATGGGCACAGGGTAGTAAAAACGAAGTGGGCAAAGAACAAAGAAATATCTTTTCTTACGGGTTTAAAAATTATTGGATTGGATGATGTGGGAGTGATACATAAAATTACAAACCTTATAAGTGGAGAATTGAAAGTAAATATTTCTGCCATGACTATTGAAGCCAATGAAGGCATATTTGAGGGTAATGTAAAAGTGTTTGTACACGATAAAGATGAGTTAGAAAGATTGGTGAAAGCATTGCTAGCGCTGCAAGGAATAGAAAGGGTAGATAGGTATGATATTGATTAGTATGTTGAAGGTTCAAAGTTGAAGGTTGAAAGTTGAAAGTTGAAGGTTGAAGGTTGAAAGTTGAAAGTTGAAGGTTGAAGGTTGAAGGTTGAAAGTTGAAGGTTGAAGGTTGAAGGTTGAAAGTTGAAGGTTGAAGGTTGAAAGTTGAAGGTTGAAAGTTGAAGGTTGAAAGTTGAAGGTTGAAAGTTTTTTTACTTAATATGCCTTTTTCAATGTTTCAAAAAGCCCGGGCTTTTTATTTGTGGTTTATTTGTGCATTCATGGCAACATTTTGTGAAGCAAAATAAAAACCGTGCTTCTATAAATTTGTGGCAAAAAAATTGCGAAGTAATAAAAGCGAAGCTTTTCACTTAGTGCCTTAGAGACTTTGTGGCAAACAAATTTTTGCGAAGCAAAAAACTTACCGACTTAAAAAAACGTCTTCCCGCCTTCTCGGCAAAAAAGATTTAAAAAAGGCGAACAAAAGAAATATGAAAACAAAAATACTAACAACTGCTTTACTTAGCATTATTTGTTGTACAATAAATGCACAAAACCTACAAACCAAAGCAAAACTTGCAGCGGATAAAATAGAACAAAAAGTGATTGATTGGAGAAGAGATTTTCATGCCAACCCTGAATTGGGCAACAGAGAATTTAGAACTGCGGCTATTGTAGCCAAGCATTTGCGTTCATTAAATATAGAAGTAAAAGAAAAAGTGGGTGTAACGGGGGTTGTGGGTATTTTAAAAGGAGCGCTACCTGGGCCTGTAATTGCGCTGCGTGCAGATATGGATGCATTGCCAATTACAGAAAGACAGCCATTATCATTTGCATCAAAAGTAACAACAACTTACAATGGAAAAGAAACTGGTGTGATGCATGCATGTGGACACGATGCACATACTGCCATGCTCATGGGTGTAGCAGAAATATTGGCTGGCATGAGAAATGAATTGCATGGCACGATAAAATTTATTTTTCAACCAGCAGAAGAAGGCGCACCCGAGGGAGAAGAAAATGGTGCTAAACTAATGATAAAAGAAGGCGTGATGCAAAATCCAACAGTAGATGTCATTTTTGGATTACATGTATCTGCTGAAACAGCATTAGGGCAAATTTCTTACAAGCCTGCTGGCTTTATGGCCAGTGCCAGCGATATGAAAATAATCATTACAGGCAAAGGTGCACATGGGGCATCCCCTTGGATGGGTGTAGATCCAATTGTAACATCAGCACAAATTGTAAATAACTTACAAACCATTGTGAGTAGAAATTTAAAATTGATAGACAATGCTGCCGTTGTAACTGTTGGTGCCATTAATGGTGGTAATCGTTCGAATATTATTCCAGAAAAAGTAGAGATGTTGGGTACGGTAAGAACGTTTACTAAAGAAGATGAGAAGATGATTTTTGAAAGAATAAGAACCATTGTTACCAAAACAGCGGAATCAAATGGCGCTGCCGCTGAAGTGGTATTGCCTTATACATTTAGTTATCCTGTTACGTATAATGATACTGCACTTGTGAGGAAAATGTTGCCGACTTTACAACGAACAACTGGTGCAGGAAAAACGGTATTGGTGTCTGCCATTACAGGAGCGGAAGATTTTAGTTTCTTCCAACAAAAAGTACCAGGGTTTTTCTTTCAACTTGGGTCAAAGCCCCTAAATGAAAAAGCCACAAGCCATCATACTGCAGATTTCTTTTTAGATGAAAGTAGTTTTAAAATTGGCATAAACGCATTTACAAATTTGGTATTGGATTATATGGACATGAAAAAAAAATAAAATAAATATTATGGAAGAATTGGTAAACAAAATAATGAATAACGCAGGCATATCTGCGGAGCAAAGTATAAAAGCTTTGGAAACAGTAAAGGATTATGTAAAGGAAAAATTTCCTATGATGGCAGGTGCTGTAGATAAATTATTTGAAGGTGGCGAGAAGAAGGAAGAGGAGGATTATTTGTAGTTATCACAATAATCCAATATTGCCTGTATATCTTCATCTGTCAACTGCGGATATGGCATCATCGGGCTTTTTTTATACTCCTCAAATAATTTTTTAGCATATGCATTTCTGCTAATTACTTCTTGCGAATTTCTCACAAAATCGTATAATAATTCTTTGCTATCCCAACGTTTTGTTACGCCTTGTAATGCAGGACCGACAAGTTTTTCATTTGGTTTGTGGCAAGTAGCACAAGCGGCTTTGAATAAAGCTTCCCCGTCCGTTTTTGTTACATCAATATCTGGCTTTTTAGTTTCTTCATTAACTTTTTCTGAAGGGGTATTACATGCAGTAAAAAATAGTATTAGTAAGATGGAAATATTTTTCATTCTTTTAAAATAAATTTTATTTTTAATAAAAATGCAACCGATACCACAAAATAACACAAAAAAAAGACTTTGCAAACACAATGTATTTTCTGGAAATATTTTTGAATTTTATTTCAACACTTCCCTTCCAATCACAATTTTTTGTATTTCACTTGTGCCTTCTCCAATCGTACACAATTTACTATCCCTATAAAATTTTTCTACAGGAAAATCTTTTGTGTAGCCATAACCACCAAATATTTGCACTGCATCGGTACTTATTTCTACCGATATTTCGCTAGCATAATATTTTGCCATGGCTGCCTCTTTGGTCATAGGCAAGCCTTTCATTTTAAGGTCACATGCTTGGTCTATCAATAATTCTGCAGCAGCTATTTTTGTTGCCATATCTGCAAGTTTAAAAGATATGCCTTGAAAGTTTGCAATAGGTTGATCAAATTGATGACGCTCTTTTGCATATTGTACAGACGCTTCGTATGCACCTTTTGCAATACCCAAACTTAATGCTGCAATAGATATTCTACCACCATCTAATATCTTCATGGCTTGCTTAAAACCATCGCCTACATTGCCCAAACGTTGTGCATCGGATATAATACAATTGTCAAAAATCATTTCACAGGTTTCGCTTGCACGCATACCCAATTTATTTTCTTTTTTGCCAGCCATAAAACCTGGCGTGCCTCTTTCTATAATAAAAGCGGTGCTGTTATTTTTTGCACGAGGCTCACCAGTGCGACAAACTACTACTGCAATATCGCCACTCTTGCCATGGGTTATCCAACTTTTTGCACCATTAATAATCCAATTGTCACCATCTTTTATGGCAGTGGTTTTCATATTGCCAGCATCACTTCCTGTGTTGGGTTCTGTAAGCCCCCATGCCCCCAAATGCTCTGCTGTAGCCAGTTTTGGTAAATATTTTTTCTTTTGTTCTTCGCTGCCAAAATATAAAATATGCCCTGTACACAAACTATTATGTGCCGCCACCGATAAGCCAATAGAGCCACATACTTTTGCTATTTCTTGTATAATGGCACTGTATTCAAAATAGCCAAGTCCTGTGCCGCCATATTCTTCAGGTACAAAAACCCCCATCATGCCTAGCTTTCCCAATTCTTTAAAAATATGGACGGGAAATTCTTGGCTTTCGTCCCATTCCATTAAATGGGGTTTGATATACTGCAATGCAAAATTTTTGGCAGATTGTGCTACTTGTTCTGTTATTTCATTTTGGCGAAAATCCATCGTATTGTAGTAATATTTGAACCTGCAAAATAGCGAAATTTGTGCTAACAGATGTTAGTTTTTGTGCAAATTTAAAATAGACGCAAGAGGTGTCACCTTTATTAGAAACTTTAAATTACAAAGCCAGTAATAAAAGGTGACACCTCTATCATTAATATCCAACACAAGTTTTACAAACTTAAATACGGAGTAATTTTATTGTAGGTTTCCTCATTAATAAGCATAATCTTTTTCAAGTCTTCCAATGCTTTGTAATTGCCATGTTGCTTTTTATATTCCGAAATAACTTTGGCTAATTGCCAACGAATATATGGATGTACTTTTAGTTCTTCTTCTGTAGCGGTATTAATATTTATTTTATGAACATTATCTCCGTTTATTTTTAAATAAGGTTTTATTGTTTGAAACACAGAATCGGGCAAACCAAATGTTTCGCCCACTTGTTCTACTTTGTAAAACCCACCAAGTTTATCTCTAAATTTTATGATGCGCCTAGAAAAACCTGCGCCGATACCTGGCAATCCATCGTATGCTGCTGAGTCGCCGGTATTAATATCGACTGTTGGTATTGCTCGCTTCTCATATACGTTCTTTTCATAAGGATGATAATTGCTACTATGTGTTTTTTCTTGCCCACCTGCTATTCGCACATACGGAACGAGTCTATCTTTTTCATCATCTCGTAAGCCCCATACTTTTCTCAAATCATCTGGCTCTCTAAATCTGCCACCTTTGACAATATATTTTTGCATGCTAGCAATTGTTTTATCTCTCACGCCCAATTTTCTCCACCCATCTGCACTCAGTGTATTTGGGTCAAAATAAAACATGGTTCCAGTAAAAGTATTGTTGTATTCTTTTTTTGTGTAAGCATGATAGCCGCCATTGTCAGCATAATCGTTTCTGTTGTAAAAATTTTGAGTACTATCTTCCTGTTTTTCTTTTAATGAATCTGCTGCTGCAAAAATGGCTTTATTGTTTGTAGTATCTTCTTTATTGATGATGGGGTAAACATATTTTGCACTTACAAATATGGCAATAATGGTTGCTAAAAGTACAAGTGTACCTCTCTTTTCTTTTTTTGTAAAAGTTAAAAAGTTCTTGCCCGCATCGTTTAGCATAGCAGTAAGTTTTGGTAAAATAAAAGTAATCAAAGATTTACCAAAAACCAATTATTTTTATATGTATTAAACACTGTACTAGAAAGAAAAACAACATCCTAGGTTGAGGAAAACCTCAGTGTAATTCTATTAAAAAGGATTATAGATTTAAATATGTGTAATAAATTAAATACTTATCTGAAGTCTATCAAAACCCAAACTACAATCTTTTGGTAAAGTTTCACTCACCGCATCATGCAACCCAAGCTGGTGGCTTATATGCGTAAAATATGTTTGCGGAATATTTAATTCGTGTGCAAGGTCAATGGCTTCTTGCAGGGTAAAATGTGAGAGGTGTTTTTTATGCCTAAGTGCATTTAGCACCAATATTTCGGAGCCTTTTATTTTTTCTTTTTCGGGGTCTTCAATTCTATTGGCATCCGTTATGTAAGTGAAATTGCCAAAGCGAAAACCAAGTACAGGCATATGTAAGTGCCAAACTTTTATGGGTGTAACGGTAATGTCGCCAATTAAAAACGGGGTATCATTTATTTCTTTTAAATTAATATCTGGAATGCCGGGATATTTATGCTCAGCAAAAACATAATAAAACTCTCGCTTTAATGCAGATTGTGTAAGTTCATTTGCATAAACTGCAATAGGCATTTCATTGAAATAGTTAAATGCTTTTACATCATCCAGCCCGGCTATATGATCTTTGTGTGGGTGCGTAAAAATAATAGCATTTACGTTTTTTACTTTTTGCCGTAGCATTTGGAAACGAAAATCGGGAGTGGTATCCACCACAATAGTGGTTGTTTCGCTTTGCACCATTATACTACTGCGAAGTCTATTGTCTTTTGGATTGTTAGATATACACACTTCACAGTCGCATGCAATCATGGGTACACCACTACTTGTACCTGTACCAAGAAAAGTTATTTTTAAAGGAGGAAAAGACATTCTTAAAATTACGAATTAAACAGTACGAATGTCCAATTTTAGAAAGAAGCTTTGCTAAAAGACATTATTTATTATACGGCTACTGACATAGTCATCAATTCTGTGTACAATTTTTGGCTTTCGTGTGTAAGGGAGTCAATATTTATATTTAACTGGGGCAATAAATCTATCATGGTATTTATTCTGCCTTCTAAGGGTAAAAATTTATTAAGCACCACTACTTTTTTAGCTTGCAAAATGCAATAACCACTTTGAAAAGATCCTCTTTCGTAGCGCATTACATAGCCACTTTCTTCCGCTATTCTTTCTACTTTATCTAACGTAGTTTGTGTAAATTTTAACGCTGCCAATGCTTATACCTTTTTGTTATGCCCGCAATTTCTTTCATTTAAAGCAGTATTGGTAAAAACGTTTTCAACAATAGTGAATAACTATATGATAACCTATAACTAATTAGTGTATAGCTAAAAAAAAGCACAATTTCACCCTTCAACAATATTCAACCATCTTTATTTATTCGTCATCCTAATTACTGGCACAATCATTTCCTCCAAACTCACTCCACCATGCTGAAAAGTATTTTTATAATAATTTACAAAGTGATTGTAATTATTTGGATAGCAAAGAAAAATATCTCCCTTTGCAAACACAAATGATGAATTTACATTTGGTACTGGCAATCCAGCTTCTCTGGGGTCCCGAAAAGCCAATACATCTTTTGGTTCATAGTGCAAATTACGGCCATGCTTATAGCGTAAGTTAGCGGTTGTTTGTTTGTCGCCAATTACTTTTGCAGGTGTTTTTACCCTTGTGCTACCATGGTCGGTAGCTACAATCATATTTAATTTTTTATCTGCAATTTTTTTCAACGCTTGGTGTAGCGGACTATGCTCAAACCAACTCTGTGTAATGCTTCTATAACTTATTTCATCGCCGGCCAATTCTTTTAGTACTTCCATTTCGGTACGAGCATGGCTAAGCATATCTACAAAATTATACACAATTACATTTAGGTCGTTTTGCAGCATATTGTGCATATTGTCCACTAACTTTTGTCCATCGTGGTTGTTCGTTATTTTGGTATAAGACACTTTTAAATCAGGTTTACCCATCTTTTTTAATTGGGCTCTCAGAAAGTCTTCTTCATACAAATTCTTTCCACCATCTTCATCATCATTTTTCCATTGCTCAGGAAAATTCTTTTCAATATCTATAGGCAACATACCTGCGAAAATGGCATTACGTGCATATTGTGTTGCAGTAGGCAATATTGCATAAAAAGTCTCTTCCTCATGTATGCGGAAACTTTCTGCAAAAATGGGTTGGATTGTTTTCCATTGGTCAAACCGCAAATTATCTATCAATACAAAAAACAATGGCACGCCTTTTTCCAAATGCGGCAGTACTTTAAATTTTAATAATGTGTGGCTCATAATAGGCGCTTCCACTGCTTTTGGTCCAACCCAACTAGCATAATTTTTACTGATAAATTTAAAAAACTCGGTGTTGGCTTCTTGCTTTTGTGTATTAAACACTTCTTGCATTTCGGGGCTATCGCTCTTCTTCATTTCTAGCTCCCAATACACTAATTTTTTATACAAATCCATCCACTCTGTATAATTGGGATTGTCGTTTAAAGCCATAAACAAACTCCTAAATTCTTGTTGGTAAGCTGTAGTCGTTTTTTCCGCCACTAAGCGTTTATTGTCTATTATTTTTTTTAGCGAAAGCCATACTTGGTTTGGGTTTACGGGCTTTATTAGGTAATCGCTTATTTGGCTACCTATGGCTTCGTCCATAATATTTTCTGCCTCATTTTTGGTAATGAGCACTACTGGTATGGTGCTATTTACTTCCTTTATTTGTTGTAGTGTTTGCAAACCAGTAATACCTGGCATGCTTTCATCCATCAACACCACATCTACAATATTATCTTTTACATATTCCACCGCATCAAAACCATTAGTTTTGGTAGCTATTTCGTACCCTTTATTTTCTAAAAACATAATTTGAGAATTCAAACTATCTATTTCATCATCTACCCAAAGTATTTTTGCTATGCTCATATTTTTATAATTTTTCTTTTACTGTAAAGTTCATATCGGGAACGTCGTAAATTATTTTTTCTTTTTCTATTTTTATATTCATAAAAACGATTCGAGTGCCTTCTTTGCATCGCATAAATATTTCGGTAAGAGTACTTAAACTATTTCCAACTAAACTTGCTATTAGAGGTTCAGAATATCCTTTTACACCACCAATATAAATGGAGACCGACTTTAGCGTATACCCATCAGGCATTAAAATATATTTTACTTTCAATAAAGAATCTAATAATACATAACCTTCTGTTTTACCACAAAAAGTAATATTAGGTTTCGTTTTTAAATAAACTTTTTTATTTGAAGCTGCAATTGCTTTTTCTTGAGCAAAGGAAAATATACTGATCGCACAAAAAATAAATAAAAAAGTTAAAAGCTTATACATATACAAAATTTAATAGACAAATATAATTTTAAAAAAAGATGAAAAGATGGTTTGTACGACTTTGTTTTTCTTTTAACATTAAATCTACGACTAAGTTCAAGCAAAAATTGAGTACGCACACAATTCTTTGCATTCCTTCTTCTTACCTTCGTACCATATCGGTTCAAATAAATAAATTATGCCCTTTCACAAAATAATAAACGATCCTGTTTATGGTTTCATTACCATCGATGATGAACTCGTTTTTAAAATTATTGCTCACCCTTACTATCAACGGCTACGCCGCATACAACAAATGGCCATGGCACATTTGGTTTACCCGGGAGCTGTACATACAAGGTTGCATCATTCTTTAGGCGCTTACCACCTTATGTGTATTGCTTTGCAAGAACTAAGCCGAAAGGGAATTGACATTACTCCACAAGAACAACAAGCCGCAAAAATTGCCATTTTATTACACGATATTGGGCATGGGCCTTACTCTCATGCGCTAGAGCAAGTTATTGCCGAAGGGGTGCATCATGAAAAAATTTCGTTGCTCATTATTGAAGAACTTAATAATAAATTTGAAGGTAAATTACAAACAGCTTTAGAAATATTTAATGGCTCTTACCATAAAAAATTCCTTCACCAATTGGTAAGTGGGCAGCTGGATGTTGATAGAATGGATTACCTCACAAGAGATAGTTTTTTTACAGGTGTTATAGAAGGATCGGTAGCCTATGATCGTATTTTAAAAATGATAACGGTACACAATGGAGAGTTGATGGTAGAGGAAAAAGGTATTTACTCTATAGAAAAATTTTTGATAGCACGCAGGCTTATGTATAGGCAAGTGTACCTGCATAAAACGGTGGTAAGTGCCGAGCAAATGCTACAACGTATTATAAAGCGAGCTAAGTTTATAGGTGCTGAGTGCCAGCGGCCTCTCAATATTTTTATAAACGAACCTTTGCAAAATGTAACACTGGAGCAGTTTTGCAGTATCGATGATGCCGATATTATGATGGCGATAAAATCTTGGTGTAACTATCCTGACAAAGTATTGTCTATATTATGCAAAGGCGTACTAGATAGAGAACTACTAAAAGTAAAATATGTAGATTCTTATTATGATGATGCAGCATTACAAGATAAAAGAGTATCTATATCAAATCAATTGGGTATTAGTGAAGAAGATGCAAAATGGCTGGTATATGCAGGGGAAGTAGTAAATAGTACCTATAACTTTGATGAAAACCCAATTAAAATCTTATACAAAGATGGCAGTATAAAAAATATTTCAGAGGTGGATGATGCACTTATCAATGAAAGTATGCGCAGCAACATCAAAAAATATTATATTTGTTATCCAAGCCTTTATTAAAATTAATTTTAAAGCATGCAATTTAGCGCAGCACAAATAGCACAAATTATTGGAGGTACGGTACATGGTAATGGGGATACAGCTGTAGCTTCTTTTGGCAAAATTGAGGAAGCGGTTGCAGGGCAGTTGGCATTTTTAGCAAATCCTAAATACGAAGAATATTTATATACTACTAAAGCGGATATCATAATAATAAATGAATCGCAAATACTAAAAGAACCTTTAGCTGCTACACTCATAAAAGTACCAGATGCGTATAGTGCGTTTGCACTTTTGCTGAGGCAATATGAGCGGCTACAAGCCCAACAAATGATTGGCATACAAGAACCCGTTTACATACATGCTACCGTAAAAAAGGGGGATGATATTTTTGTTGGCGCATTTGCATACATTGGAGAAAATGTAATTATTGGAGATGGAGCAAAAATATATCCAAACACATACATAGGCAGTAATGTGATAATAGGAGAAAAAACAATTATACACCCTGGTGTAAAAATTTATCATGACTGTGTAATTGGAAACCGTGTAGTGATACATGCTGGCACAGTTATAGGTGGAGATGGTTTTGGATTTGCACCACAGCCCGATGGTAGCTTTAAGAAAGTACCACAAATGGGCAATGTCATTATAGAAGATTATGTAGAAATTGGTAGCAATACAACTATTGACAGAGCCACTATGGGAAGTACCATCATTAAAGAAGGTGCCAAGCTCGATAATTTATTACAAATAGCCCACAATGTAGAAGTAGGCAACAATACTGTAATAGCTGCACAAAGCGGTGTAAGTGGTAGTACAAAAATTGGCAACAATGTTATGATCGGTGGGCAAGTAGGAATTGTTGGTCACTTAACCATAGCAGACGGAAGCAAAATAAATGCACAAAGTGGCGTAAGCAAATCTATGAAAACACCAAACCAAGTGGTAACAGGCTCTCCCGCATACGACTACACAGCTGCGCTACGTAGCCAAGCGCTCATGCGTAAATTGCCTGAGTTAGAAAAAAGGGTGAAGGAGCTGGAGGAACTGGTGAAAAAGATGGAAAATTCTACGGGTTAATTTTTTTATCAATATATTTCATGCAATCTTGAAAATCCCTTCGCCAGTGTTTTCCAAATTTTTGGATTAAGCTATCGTTTGTTTTTTTGTTTATTAGATTGATACTATTTCTTAACTCCCTCGAAACTACACATCCACCTATATCTTCAAATTGAATTCCATAAAGTTTAGCTATAATGATTTCTTTTGTATGGTCATCTGGCAAACCTGTAAGGAGCCATTTTAGACCATCCGTTTTTTTAGTCGTAATAATTTTATCAGGTTTTTCGCTACAACCAGCAAATAAGCAGAGGATTAAAAATATGTCAATTCGCATGTCTAATTTTCTACTAAGGGCCATTTTTAATTGAAATCCATACAGGTCAACACCTAAATATTTTCATTTTCACCTTTTTAGCCCACTTTTCCTCCCATTTTTAAAATATCTTTGCCACAAATCGAAACCGTAAGGCATGGATATAACTTTTAATGAAAACAAACAACATACATTAGCTGCTCCAGCTACCATTTCGGGTACTGGCTTGCATACTGGAGTGTTGGCAGATATGATTTTGCATCCTGCACCCATCAATACCGGCTTTTATTTTAAGCGCTCTGATATTGTTGGCTCTGAACCTATAAAAGCAGACTGCGATTTGGTTACAGACACTAGCCGAGGAACAACCATAGAAAAGGGCGATGTAAAAATATCTACCATTGAACATGTTTTGGCAGCGCTTGTAGGTAAAGGAATTGATAATTGTTTGATAGAAGTTAGTGGCCCTGAAATTCCCATAATGGATGGTAGTAGCATGCCGTTTACAGATATCATTACGGATGCTGGTGTGTTTGAGCAAGATGCTGCAAAAATTTGGTATTCATTGGAAGAGCCTCTTTCTTTTTACGATGAAGCTAAAAATGCAGAATTTACGGCCGTTCCTGCAAATGAATATAGAATAACAACTTTAATAGATTTTAATTCGCCAGTGCTAGGTACGCAACATGCCGACCTTAAACACATCAATGAATTTAATAAAGAAATAGCCCCATGCCGTACATTTTGCTTTTTGCACGAGCTAGAAGCCTTGCTAGAGCACAATCTTGTAAAAGGTGGCGATATTAATAATGCCATAGTGGTGGTAGATAAACCCATTACACCCGAAGAAATGGCAAGGTTAGCAAAAGCATTTGGTAGAGAACACATAGAAGTTGTAAAAGAAGGGTATTTGGATAATTTAGAATTGCGTTTTAATAATGAACCCGCTCGCCATAAATTATTAGATGTAATTGGAGACCTAGCACTTAGTGGTTACCCAATGAAGGCACATATTATGGCCAACAGGCCCGGGCATAGCAGTAATGTAGCTTTGGCAAAAATACTAAAACAGCATTTTAAAAAGGCCAGTAAGCAAGTAAACGTTCCGCATTATGATCCATCTATTGCACCACTTTTATCATTGGAGCAAGTAGAAAAAATATTGCCACATCGTTTCCCATTTTTATTTGTAGATAAAATTATTAGCCTAAACGAAAGAGAAGTAGTAGGCATAAAAAATGTTACCTACAACGAATTTTTCTTTCAAGGGCATTTTCCAGGAAACCCAGTACTGCCAGGAGTTATTCAAGTAGAAGCATTGGCACAAACAGGCGGAATACTTTGTATAAAATCACAACCAGAAGGGCAATATGATACTTATTTTTTGAAGGTGGACAATTGTAAGTTTAAAGTAAAAGTAGTGCCAGGCGATACCATGATTCTTAAAATGGAATTGATGGAACCAATAAGAAGAGGAATTTGTGTTATGAAAGGCAGCGTTTATGTAGGAAACAAACTCTGTACGGAAGGAGAATTTACAGCGCAGATTGTGAAGCGGAGTTAACAAAATTTGCAAATGGGCAGATTTGCAAATAAATGCCGTTTTTAGCAACCTGTTTTATATTTTTTTCACATTTTAATTTTGCATATTGTCACATTTGCATATTTTCACATTGATATGATACACCCACATACATACATACACCCAAATGCAAAGCTAGCTACCAATGTAAAAGTAGATCCGTTTAGTGTAATACATCCCAATGTAGAAATTGGTGAAGGCACATGGATCGGTAGCAATGTAACCATTATGGATGGTGCAAGAATTGGAAGCAACTGTCGCATTTTTCCGGGCGCAGTTATATCTGCCATACCCCAAGATTTAAAATATGGTGGAGAAGACACTACTGTTGAAATAGGCGACAACACTACCATTAGGG
>JAYSWO010000404.1:0-3440 GCA_043717975.1 Ferruginibacter sp.
ACTAAAGCATTTACTAAAAAAGCTGTAATAAAAACTTGTCAATTTGAATATATTGTTTCAGATTTAAATTGGACAGCTTAATAATTATACTTGGTATTACCTATAGCAGCTTATAAAAATATTGTAAAAAAAGCCACTTTTATCGAGTGGCTTTTAAAATAATGTTTTTAAACTGTTACATAAACGCACAAAGCACCCCACCCATCAACAACATGGTAACAAACCAATAGCCAACATGAATGGCTACATATTTAAAACTTCTACGCTCAAATAATGCATTGGTACCAATAACAGGTAAGGCAAAAAATATAGCCGTTATACCACCATGCAGTGCACCATGCTTAAATGTTCTAAACCTACTACCATAATTATCAAAAAAATTCTTCATATAGGAAGCCGACTCTGGAGAAGTATCTCCTTCAAAAATTGAATTAAAACCGAATTGATGAATAACGAGTATCATCATTACGGTGGCTAACATACAAGCAAATACATAGCATAATCCAAAAATTAAAGCCATGTTTCCGCCTTTGAGTGATTCTTCCGTAAAGCCATTGGTTTTCATCCAAGCATTGCCAAATACTTTTGGGTTATACCAAATAAAACCTACAAAAAGAGGAATGAGTCCGGCTACAAGCAGCAGCCAATAATTGTGTGGCATAATAATAATTTTAGTGTGTAAGGGAAATAGATTTATTTTGAAAAATACAAAAAAAAAACAAATAACTACCTTTTTTTTAGTACCCCTCTCCTATTAAATCTCTTATAACCACACTTGCTGCAACAGCACCAAACACTGCTGGCAAGTAAGATATAGTACCATACGCAGATTTTTTATAATTTTTTCCATCGGTTAAAATCAAACTTTCTTTTCTGGGCTCTTCTGGAGAAAAAACACATTTTATGCCACGCCTAATATCATGATTTCTTTTTAGCACTTTTCTTATTTGTTGTGCAAATACACAATTGTATGTTTTAGAAATATCTGCTACTTGCAATTTTGTAGGGTCAAATTTTCCACCTGCACCCATGCTACTTACCATTGGTATTTGTTGCTCATAGGCTTGTATGATAAAAGTGAGTTTTGGTGTAATGCTATCAATGGCATCAATAATATAATCGGGCTTATATACAAATAATGATTGCACTGTTTCAGGATTTATGAAAGATTGTATTACATTTATTTCAAGCTCGGGGTTTATGGCTTTTAATCTATCAGCCATTATTACAGCCTTGTACTCACCGTGGTTAGTAGCCAATGCTGGCAATTGCCTGTTACGATTTGTAGGATCCACCGTATCACCATCAATAATGGTCATTTTGCCCACACCACTGCGTGCTATAAACTCTGCAGCATATGAGCCTACGCCACCAAGCCCTACCACCATTACATGGCTGCCAGCTAGTTTTTGTAAAGCTTCCTTACCTATTAATAACTCTGTACGGCTAAGCCATGAAAAATCTGTTGTCATTTAATTGTTTTGAAATGGAAAAGTACTTTCAAAAAATTAGTTGAGGAAATATATTATCTTTTTTTCTAGATACGTCACTTATCGCTAGGCTGAATTAGGAATTATGCCTTCTAAATCATCCTGCTTTTTTTTTGCTGATTGTATTGATTCGTTCTTTGTATTGATTCATCGTTTGTGTTGCTCCGTCGTTTGTGTTGCCCCGCCCTTTTTGTTGCTCCGCCCTTTAGGACGAAGAGAGATAAAATGGGCATGGTCTTTAGCCCTACATGTATTTCGGCTTTAGCCATTATTGGATACAATAATTAAATAAATAGTATGGTTGTAATATTATTCTACAATAAAATTCTTTGTGATTGGTTTGATAAAATACAGTGGCTAAAGCCTAAAACCAAAATGGGCTAAAGCCCAAATACGATAGACAATTTTTACCCTCGGGCTAAAGCCCGAGGCAAAGCATAAAACCAATAGAAAATTTGTACATTACAACAGTTTTTGGTAAGCTAAGTTGCTTGGGCTGTATAATAATTAAGAACTAATTTGTAGGTAAATTGCTGCAACTACAAAATGTATCATTAAACGCTAAAGAAAATTGAGCATTTGTAAAACAATTTAAAATTGGAGGTATTGAAAAATTGATTATTAAATAAATTAAAAAGATGTAAATTTGGAGAGTTGCTACGAATACAAATGTTGGCAGTAATTTTTAACACACTTCACTTATTAAATAATTTAGCCCAGAAATATTTTATCACAGCAATAATATGTAGGCAATCAAAAAGTATGACAAAGATTTTATTTACATTTTTCTTATTTGGATTGGTAGGGCAAAGTTTATTTGCTCAGACTTTTGACATAACAACTTATTCGCATTTAGTCAAGGCTGACAAAGACGAATTCATTTCGTATGCAAAATCTGTTGGGCTGACAACTGTTACTGACTCAGCTTCTCAAACTTTATTTGCAAAAACAAAAGGTTGCCTATATGCAAAACCATTAGGTGACAAAAACAATAACGAGTACTATGACTTAGTATTAATTATTTCAACGCTTGATAAAAAGAACAACAAATTAATTTTGCAAAATGCAACGGAAAGCTCTGAAAATAAAGGGACTTGGACAGATAATAAATTTATGTATATGGAGTGGGACTTAGAAAACCCGGCTTCAAAAGAAATGTGGTATAAAGTTATAGTCTACAAAAAGAAGAAATAAAACTACAGATGATAACAATTAAGGTTTTGTGTGACATGCAATGCCGAACACTAAAAATGTATTGGCTGCAATAAAATCGACCACCCAAAATATTTAAGTAATGCGAGACTTTAATTTCTCTGGAGATGATTTAATTGGTCATATCGGGTCGTCAGTTCATCATCCATTTTTTCGAAAAGTACTAAAAGAGATAAAACAAGAAGTACCTTTTTCAAAAGAACGTCCAAATGGCAACGGATTACAAATTGATAAAATTTGGAAAAATGACATCGGTCTATATTTCGACTTTACAACACCTATTGGATATTTCCATTTTACTAGCAATGAAGTAAAAAAAATATTTACAAACGATAAGTATGAACTTATTCTTAGTGAAGTAAATTTTAGTAACGAAAGAAAATTCGAAATTCCTTATCCCTTTGGACTATATATTGGTGATGACATAAAAACGATTAGCACAAAAATTGGCAAAAAGCTAGACAAAAAGAACAAGACCAATGGTAGTCCTTATCACTTGGGATACATTTGTTACTATTATACAGAATTCTATCGAATCATTACATATCTGTCGGAAGAAAAAAAACTACTTTCTATAAACGTTCAATTTTCACAAGTTTCTGATAAGAAATATATAGTTGACAGTGCTACTATACAAAAGAAGAGTCAAATTTTATTTACCAAAAACATAAATAAACTTGAAAAATTAAAGAACGATTTACCAATTAAAAAGTGGACTAAGCGACTTGCAGAAGGTGA
>JAYSWO010000405.1:0-3438 GCA_043717975.1 Ferruginibacter sp.
CCCCGAAGCGGAACTTGGGAGTTTTAAAAAATTGAATCTGAATACATTTTTGATTTTTTTAAATATAATTTTAAATTTCTAAATACGGAATTAATTTGCCCAGTTGCCAATCATTTTAAAATAAGCTATAATTTTGCTTAAAATATAATAACATGGAATCGTTGATAAAAAACCCTATAAACTTTACAGACAAAGCCATAGCCGAGGTAAAGCGATTGATGAATGAGCCTGATTTTGATGGCGCAAAAATGCTACGGGTAGGCGTAAAAGGTGGTGGTTGCAGTGGTATGACTTATGTATTGGATTTTGATACTTTAAAAGAAAACGATGCAGTTTATGAAAAAGATGGTGTAAACTTTATAATAGACAACTCTCAAAGCATATATTTATTTGGTATGGAAATAGAATGGGAGGGTGGTTTAAACTCTCGCGGTTTTACCTTTAAAAATCCAAATGCAAGTAGCACTTGCGGCTGTGGTACTAGCTTTGCAGTGTAAATTTATTTTTTTATAATTAATATTTATTGCCTGAAAAATACAAATGAAAATCATTCGTATCTCTCAGGCTTTTTCTTGGGTTCAGTTTTTGTTCAAAAAAAATCCCCGATGTACATCGAGGATTTTTATATTATTTTAAAAGCTACTTATAGTTCTGGCGCTTTTTCTTTCTTTTTAGTTACAATTTCTTTGGCTGCCCCTAGTGGTTTGTCTTTTGCAAAATCAACCAATATTGGCGCACCTACAAATATAGAAGAGTAGGTACCGGTAATAACACCTATCATCATGGCAAATGCAAATCCTCTTGTAACCTCACCACCAAAAATGAATAAAATAAGCAAGGTAAGGAATACCGTAAGCGATGTCATAATGGTACGGCTAAGCGTATCGTTAATAGCACGGTTGATGATATTGGTTTTAGTTTCACCTTTCATATCTCTACTGTACTCACGTATTCTATCAAATACAATTACGGTATCGTTCATAGAGAAACCAATTACAGTAAGTACCGCTGCAATAAAATGTTGATCTATTTCTAATGGGAAAGGAACAATATCTTTTAAGAATGAGAATACCGCAAGAGTTACCAATACGTCGTGTATTAAGGTAATGATGGTACCTACAGAGTATCTCCAATCACGGAAGCGTATGAAGATATATATGAAGATAGCTAACATGGCAAAGATGGTTGCTTTTATAGCACCACGCTTTAAGTCATCAGATATTGATGGCAATACCGTAGCTGAACTTTGAATGTTACTTTTTGAGAAATCTTCAAAAGACAAATTAGCTGGCAATACTTTTTTCAAACCTTCGTATAACTTTGTTCTTACTTCAATTTCCGCATTTTCTTTTTCTATTAAATAAGACGTAGTAATGTTTAAATGTTTTTCATCACCAACTGTTTTAATGATTGGAAACTCTCCTCCAAATGATTTTGATAAATCATCTTGTATATCAGAATTTTTTAATTTTTTGTCAAAAGCTACTGTATAACTTCTTCCACCACTAAATTCAACCCCTTTATCAAAACCATGAAAGAACGATGCCACACCAAGTGATAATACAACGGCAGATATTACATATGCAATCTTTCTTTTCTCGATAAACTTGTAGTTGGCATGTTGAAATATTTTACGAGAAATTTTTGTAAAATAGTTTAAATGATGACTCTTATCTGTGCGTAAATCTGTAATTAACCTTGATACCAAAATACCACAAAACAATGATAATAGGATACCAATAATTTGTGTAGTAGCAAAGCCCAATACAGGACCAAGACCAAAATACAACAAAATAAATGCAGTTAGCAAAGATGTGATATGCGCATCTAATACAGGTGCAAGCGAACGACGATACCCTTCGCTAATAGCAGCTGGGTAAGCCTTACCTTTTGTAAGCTCTTCTTTTATTCTTTCAAATATAATTACGTTTGTATCTACTGCTAAACCAATGGTAAGTACCAAACCGGCAATACCTGCAGCTGTAAGGGTAAAACCAAACATAGCCAACACACCAATGGTAAAAAGTAAGTTTAATATTAATGCAATATTAGCAACCCAACCACCAGTATTGTAGTAAATTAACATTAAAGCAAATATTACTGCAAAAGCAATTAAGAAAGCATTTCTACCACCAATTAAACCTTCTTGGCCAATGGTAGCACCTACAATTTGCTCTTGTACAATTTTTGCAGGAGCATCTAGCTTACCAGATTTTAAAACGTTGGCTAAATCTTGTGCAGCTTCTACCGTAAAGTTTCCAGATATTTCTGTATTACCACCATCTATTTTACCATTTACTTTTGGCGCAGAATACACTACATCATCTAATGAAATGGCTACAAAACGTTGGTTGTTTTTTTCAGTTAGGTTAGCCCATGTTACAGAACCTGCAGGAGTCATTTGCATTTTAATAGACGGTTGGCCTTTATCATCATAGCTTTGGCTAGCTTCTGCTACACCATCACCTTCTAATGGGGCTTTATCCAATCCATTTATTCTTTCTACTGCATATACTTGAAAGTAAGATCCACCCTTTCCTTTTTCTTCTGCACCATACATCAATTTTACATTGCTACCAAGGGCATTTGCAAATACAGGATTGTTAAAGTAGGAATTTAATAATGCTGTATCTTTTTTAGAGATCGTACCTATTATACCTGCATCATATAATTGTCCTGTTTTTTGATCTACAGGCAACGCCATTATAGTAGTAATAACACCAGTAGCCAAAGAGTCTCTTTTAGCTTTTTCTTCAGCAGTAAGGTTGGTAGCTGTATCTGCCTTTAAAAATTTGGCCAACGCCTTATCAGCATCAAAAAATGATTTTTGAAAAGCTTGGTCTTTTAATAACACCACACTCCAAAATTGCAAGTTTGCAGAAGACTGTAAATAATCACGTACTCTTTGTGCGTTGGTAACACCAGCAAGCTCCACGTTTATTACACCTTTGTTTAAATCTAAATTTAAGTTAGGTTGAGCCACACCAAATTTGTCAATTCTTTTTTGAAGAATTTTAAACGTTTGTTGTATCGCACCTGCACCAGTTTCTTTTAGTTTACTTGTAACAGTAGCATCGTTATCAGTAATTTTTACCTCTTTATTCGCACCAGAGAATAGAGCCGATAATTTACCTGCACCATTTTGAGCAATGTATGTTTTGCTAAATAATTCAATAAAATTTTCTCCGCTATTTGCCTGCTGTGCTTTTGCTGTTTGCAATGCTTTAATTAAGGTAGGGTCTTTTTGGTTATTGCTCAAAGATTTTACCAATCCTTGCAAGCTTACATCCATCGTAACACCCATACCACCTTGTAAATCCAAACCAAGGTTTAATTCATACTTTTTACATTTTTCATAGGTAGTTCCTACAATAGGAAAAATTTCTTTTTCTTTTGTGCTGTCTAAAATGCGAAGTGTTTTTTCTTTGATAACAGCAT
>JAYSWO010000406.1:0-3433 GCA_043717975.1 Ferruginibacter sp.
AATTACAACGATTTATTAAACTAACTAAAACAAAATACAATGTCAGTAAAAGTAAAAACATCCGGTAAGGTTGTAGGAATATTATTAATACTTGGTGGCTTATTTGCTGCTAAAACATTTTGGTGGGATAAGCGACCAAAAGAAGCAAAAACAGCTACCGAAATAGGCAAAGTAGTTTTGCCAGATGAGCCACAAGCTTCGTTGCAAGGTAATGCAAGTGTAAAATTGCCGTTGCCAAGTAGCGAGCCAAGTGCAAATGGCGGTACAAAAATAAAATGGGAAGTAATGGCTTGGAATGCACAGTTTCCATTAATGTATGCAAACGGTGGAGCGCTTACTACCAAAGGCTCTTTGATAGATAATGCTAAAATGCAAATAAATATTGTAAGGCAGGATGATTGTAATAAATCTATTGCAGATATTGTAAAGTTTGCACAAGATTATAAAAACAATCCTAATGCAGAAGGCGTGTTTGCATCGTATATGGGCGATGGTATGCCAGCATTTTTTGCAGGACTAAGTAAAGAATTAGAACCACTTGGACCAGAGTACCAACCAGTAGCTTTTTATGCTATGGGTAAAAGCTATGGTGAAGATAAATTGATGGGACCGCCAAGCTGGAAGAGTAATCCAAGAGCTGCAATTGGTAAAACGGTAGCTTGTTATTTAAGAGATGGTGATATGAATATTTTATTGAAATGGGCAGGAGATAATGGAATAAAAGTAAACCCTGATGAAACTACTTTTGATAGAGATGCTATCAATTTAATATCGGCGGTAGATTTCTTAGATGCTGCCAACAAATATATAACTGGGTACAAAGAAAAACGTGCGTTTGTAGTAGCTGGAAAAAAATTGAGCAGCGATACAACCGTGGGCACAGATGCTGTAGCCACTTGGACACCAGGTGATGTGAACATTGCAAAGAAAAAAGGTGGGTTGGTAAACATTGCTTCTACCAAGCAATACTCTACGCAAATGCCAAACATTACGATTACCATTCGCAAGTTTGCAAACGACCATCGCACAGATATTGAAAATTTAATAATGGCTTTATCGCAAAGTGGCGACCAAGTTCGTAGCTATACAGATGCGAAAAAATTTGCTGCAGATGTAAGTGCTAAAGTGTATAACGAAGAAGATGGTGCATATTGGATGAAATATTATGATGGTGTTACCGAAAAAGATATTCAAGGTAATGATGTAGAACTTGGTGGTAGCATGGCTTTTAACCTGCCAGATGCAGCAACCATGTTTGGCTTAGGCAATGACAAATTAGATAGATACAAAATTGTGTACAATACTTTTGGCGACATATTATCAAAAATGTACCCTGAGTACATGGCTAAATATCCTGAATATGCTAAGATGGTAGATAAATCATATATGCTTTCTGTAATTTCTAACCACCCAGAATTGATGGAAGGAAAAACAATAGCGGTTACGTATGCGCCTACTATTACGGATAAGGTTTCTTCAAAATCTTTTCAAATACAATTTGAAACAGGAAGTGCTACTATTAAAAGTGAATCGTATGCAGTGTTAGACGAAATTTTGAAAAGTACGGTAGTTGCAGAAAATTTAAAAGTGGGTGTATATGGCCATACAGATAATTCAGGTAATGATGTAGCAAACCAAACTTTATCTGAGCAAAGAGCTAATAGTGTAAAAGCATATTTAGCAAGCAAAGGCATTACAAGTGCTCGTATGGAAAGCAAGGGTATGGGTAGCAGCAAACCCGTAGCAGATAATACTACAGTAGAAGGCAAAGCACAAAATAGAAGGGTGGAGATTGTGTTGGGGCAGTAAGTAATTATAAGAAAGCAACGATTAAATGCGTTGCTTTCATTTTTAGTATAGTTTTAATGGTGCTCATATTTTAATTTTATTAAATGAAAAAAATTATTCTATTCATTAATTTTTTAATTCTTTTTTCATCTTGTATAAATAAAAAACTAGATACAAAAAAAGTAGATATAGAAGAAAGTAAAGAGTTTTATAAAAACGGCACTGCAAAAGCAATGTCAAAAGTAGAGTATGATTCGTACATAACAGAAAAAAATAAGCGTGGCATAAGTAAAGGATTCAGAATTATTCCTGAAATAATATCTGAGGAAGGAAGTGGCGATTCTATAATTTACTCTGTAGATTTTCATATCAGAACTATTAATAATAAAATGATAGGAAAAGCATTGCCAGATTTTACATTTACAGATTTAGATGATAAAATAGTAAAATTAGCAGACCTAAAAGGGAAACCAATTATTCTTAACCTTTGGTTTGTTGAGTGCCCTCCATGTATTGCAGAAATGCCAACATTAAATTCAATAAAAGAACGATATAAAAATACCGATATACAATTTCTATCAATTACTTATGAGTCTAAAGAAAAAGTTAAGGATTTCATCAAAAGAACGAATATTAATTACAGAATAATCCCTAACATAGGAAATTATTACAAATTTCTTGATTCAAATTTCCCTCAAACGATTTTTGTAAATAGGGATGGAATAATTACTGATATACAAAATGGAATGACGGCAATGTATGATAAGAAATTAAAGAAAAAATCTGAGAAGATGGAAGAGTCTGATTTTATTTATTCTTTAAATGTAATTAAATAGAAAAGTATGAAACAACTCAAAACCTTTTTTGAACCATTTGGCACCATAAGTAAAAGCAGCATGCTAGCTTTGGTTTTTGTGCAAATCATTTTAGCATTAGGCCTTTGGCAGATGCTAGGTGGTGGCTTAATACCCCCACCTAGTAAAATCTTAGGCAAAGTAGTAGAGATAATTAAAACAGGAAGTTTTTGGGATAATTTTTTTACCAGTTTAATGCTTACGCTAAAAGGCATGCTCATTGCTTTGATAATTGCACTTGCTGTAAGTTATCTTTCGCTTGTTCCATTTTTTCGTCCGTTGGCAAAGTTTGTAATAAAGTGTAGGTATTTAACTTTAACGGGTTTAATATTTGCTTTTACATTATTAACAAGTGATGGTAGTCAATTAAAATTGAGTTTGCTTTTATTTGGTATCGTTCCATTTTTTGTAACCTCATTACTCTCTGTCATTGATGGTATAGACAAACAGGAATTTGAATTATGTGCAACACTTGGTATGAATAAATGGAGAACCTTATGGGAAGTAGTTATAGTTGGTAGGTTAGACCAGGTATTGGAAGTAATGCGTCAAAACTTTGCCATTGCTTGGATGATGATTACCATGGTGGAAGGGCTTAGCATGAGTGAAGGAGGGTTGGGAACATTGCTTATAAAATCAAATAAATACATTGACCTTACCACTGTGTTTGCCATATTATTAATCATTTTTTTAATCGGTGTTTTTTTCGATTACATTTTAGGTGCGTTGCGCTTTTGGTTGTTCCCTTACACAAAAATTCAATTAAGAGATAAATAATGACATACGAAAAA
>JAYSWO010000407.1:0-23159 GCA_043717975.1 Ferruginibacter sp.
GTAGCTGCGCCAACTGCTGGTTTACACTTTTCAGAAAATATATTTAAAAAGTTTGCTGCAAAAAACATCAGCAAAACTTTTGTTACACTGCATGTGGGCGCAGGTACGTTTAAGCCTGTAAAAGGGGCTACCATGGCAGAGCATGAAATGCATGCAGAGTATATTGATGTTGACATTGCTACTATTGAAAACATAAAAAACAATATTGGAAAAATAGCCGCTGTAGGTACCACATCACTTCGCACAATAGAATCACTTTATTGGTTTGGTGTAAAAGTGGTTAATGATAAAACGATAAAAGAATTATCGCTAATGCAGTGGGATGTGTATTCTGATGAATTGGCAACATGTAATCTTTCTGCTAATGATGCCTTAGAAGCCTTGATTATTTGGATGGGCGAAAACAATAAGCATCGAATATTTACACAAACACAAATTTTAATTGCGCCTAGTTATACTTTTAAAATAGCCAATATGTTGGTTACTAATTTTCATCAACCAAAATCAACCTTGCTTTTATTGGTAGCTGCAGCCATTGGCAACGATTGGAAAAAAATGTATGATTATGCTTTAGAAAACGAGTTTCGTTTTTTGAGTTATGGAGATGGGAATCTAATATTTATGTAAGATGTATGATTGAAGATGTAAGATTTGTAAATTCATTAATGCGAAAATATTTTATAAAACGAGAAATGCTACTGAACTTTAAAGTGCAGTGTTAAAATAATCTTCAATAAAAAATCTTCAATCTTACATCCTTACGGCTTAATGGTTACAGGTGTTCCCGCAGAAATATAACTATACAAATCGCCCATTTCAGAATATTTTACAGATATACAACCATCGGTCCAATTATAAAAATTATCTACAGTCCATTCTTCTTCTTTTCTGGTGGAGTGTATAGCAATTCCATTTCCTATTTTTGCATTTTTAGGTATCAACCCTTTTGCTTTTCTTTCATTAAACCTGCGATAGCTTTCAGCTGTTGGATAATCAAGTAATAATTCTATTCCCCACTTTTTATTTGTTTTTTTTAGTAGTACTTTAAAATCTCCGGTTGGTGTTCTTTTATCTCCTTCCCTCATTTTATCACCAAGGTCTTTGCTGCCAAATACAATAGGATATGTAGCATACCAGCCTTCTTCGTCATATACATTAAGTTCATAGTCTTTTTTAGATACAATTATGTAATACGAACTTGGTGAGGCTAGTCTAAAAGATTTTTTTTGTTTGCTTTCTGGCCGTTTTTTTAACGAACGAAAATTAGAACCCGTGGGGGTAAATGCAAACAATGCAAAAATCATTAGTATTGCGGCAGCGGGAAGGAAAATACGATTCTTCATTTTATGATAGGTTTACAATCAGGATTTATAAGTGCTTTTGATATTATTATTTAACAAATCTTAGACCGTGAAATTAATAAAATGTAAACTACAAAACTGTTATAAAAATTGTAAATGAGGAAAGATATTTTATAAAAAACCCCGCCTTTTTATAAAAAAGCAGGGTTTTATTCCTCAAGTAAAAAAATTCTTACCAATTGCTAAATCTAAAGCCAATGTTATATGGGCGAATGTTTAGCCCTTTTTCAAATATTGATTTTGGACTATAAGAACCATATAGTCTTACTGAGCCTAAGCCAATCTCAGCTATATAGCTCAATTTGAAACGTTCCAAATCATATTCGCCTTGGTTTTTTTGTTTGCCCCTCTCGCTGCTATTCTGCTTGTTTCTTTGCCTAATTAAGTAACCTGCGCTTACGCCAATACTTCCACTGATAGTGGGCTTGCCTTTCTGTTTATTTGAAGCAAAGTTTACCATTAATGGCACCGTTAGGTATTTTAAGTTCAATTTGTTTTTACTAAAAGAAATCGAATCTCTAAAAATAAATGGGCTGTTGGTGCTAGCTCCGCCAACACTATATGGTATTGGACCGCCTTCCTTCAAACTCACTGCTGAGCGAAAGGAATAATTATTGTATTCGATACCTAATCCATATTTTAAATTTACATTTCTTTTTACAAGAGATAGTTTTTGCATAAAAAGCCAAATATTTATGTTGGCACTTTTGCCTGTACGTAGCCTCATATCATCTGCGGAAAACGCAGGGCTGCCGGGTTTGCTAAAAACGGAACCTCCAGCATTGGCATAATTTGTTTGATCATCCCAATTGGCAAAGCCAACATCAAGCACAAAATAATTGGTGCTACGTTTGCTTCTTTTTCCGTTATATTCTTTGTCAGAAATAATAGATACAGAAGAATCTCCTTTGCCACTTTTGTGTTTTTTGATAATAATAATACTACCAATGCGAATGGTATCATTATTTCTTTTTGTGGTAACCGAACTATCTTTTGTGGTCGGTTGTTGCGCATAAGTTGCTGTAGCAAGGGCGCAAAGTGCTGCTAAAAAGTAAAGTCTTTTCATGTTGCTTAATTTTAATGTTAAAAATGGATTGGTTATTTTGCGGCTATTTCAAAGCCTGCTATTTGCAATGAGTTTCCTGATTTTATATTTGCGGTACGGGTTACAAATCTTTTTATTTTTCTAAAAAAGCCTCCTGCCTTACTACGCTTCACATCATCTTCATCCATATACAAAATTTTGTTTTCGCTTTTTTCTATATTGGATAAGGCTACAGTTTGTGCATAGGTGTTTTCTAACGGCACAATATTTTCATCTTTTATCAATTGCTTTATTTTTTCTTTTTTTGTTATGGCTGCTATTGGTTCTTTGGTAATTTCTGTGTTTATATATTTTCGAATGGGTTCTATTTTAATATCCTTGTTTATCAATGCTATTTGCTCTTCTGTAAGGTTAATATTATGTTGTTCTTGGAGCGTTTGAAAAGATTTTTGAGTGCCCCTTTTTTTATTTATGGTATTTTCTTTTTTCTCTAATGCCATATTATCAGTACTTACTTTCTTTTCATTATTTGTTTTTGTATTACGGTTATTTTCATTGTTAGTATTTTCATCATTTACTACTGTAATACTTTCTCGTTTTACATTATTGTTTGTAGGGTCAATGCTACTATTGCTGCTATTACTACTATTAACGTCTTCTTTTTTATTATTAGCTATTTCTGTATTTGGATTAGATTGTTGCCCACCGAAAAATTTCAGGCCAAAAAACAATCCAAAACCAATAAGCGCAGCTGCTGCAGCCCATCTTGCAAATCTAAATACAACCACATTATCCCTTTCTCTTTTATACAATAGATGCTTTTCTTCAAATACAATTTTTTCGGTAGCATCTAGTTTTGTGCGCAATAAAGATTCGTATTCTTTTTGTACTTCTACTTTGGTAGATATTTGGGCATTTACATTTGCCAATTCTTTTTCACCTAACTCGTTGTCTATTTTCAGCAATAACTGCTTTTGTAGGTTATTATCAAAAACAATTTCTTTGTATAAAAAACTTTTGTCCGCAAACGATATTTCTTCATTGGGTAATATCGTAGCTTGTAGCATGTCCAATTCTATTCTCAAATCTTCATTTTCTGCTACAAAATCTTCCACTGCTTTGCGCTCATCTGCCCGCAACTCTCCATCTGCGTATAGCAGAAAAAAGTCCTCATAATTATTACGGTTGATGTTCATTTTTTTTGTTTTGTCTATTATCTTAATACTAAGTACTCAATACTTTTACAATACATTTTCCATTTTTACCAAATACTCCCTCAGTTGTAATCTTGCCCTATGTAAATATACTTTTACTTGGCTTTCATTCAAATTGGTTATTTCTCCAATTTCTGCATAATTATATCCTTCATAATCTTTCAACATTACCAAACTTCTATCTCTCTCATTTAGCCTACTCAAAGCTTCTTGCAAAATTCTTTTAGTATTTTGTTGTTGGTTGTTGCTCCCCAATGCCGTTTCTGCAAAATCATCTTTTAATACTACTCTTTTATTTTTCCGAATATGATCTATCATCGTATTATACGCTACCGTAAATAAAAAACTTTTGCATTTCAAATATTCTACCCCTTCTTTGTTAATCCACATTTTTTCGAAAGAACTTTGTACTACATCTTTTGCATCCTCCTCATTCTTAAGATTTTTAAGAATAAAACGATACACATTGTCTGCATAAAGCTTCACAGATTCGTTATAGTCTTTTTCGGTCATGCAGAGGTAAAAAGTAGTTTAGAAATAAAGTTACATCAATTTGCTTGTTTAATTGTTTAACGGTGGGAGGCAATAAAAAGTTACAACTGCATAAAAATATTTTCTAGTTACTACCAAACTACCTTAAAATCATAATAAACTAGATAATTATCTGCAATTTTGTATATATACACAATCATAGAAGAATGAATAGAAAAGCAGCCATGGGTTTTATTTTTTTTACCCTAGTAATAGATGTTACAGGCCTTGGGCTGATAATACCGGTTCTACCAAAATTGATAGAGCAATTGATAGATGGCAATGTGAGCGATGCTGCTAAATGGGGAGGAAGGCTAACTGCGGTGTATGCCATTATGCAATTTTTGTTTGCTCCCGTACTAGGTGGGCTAAGCGATAAATTTGGCAGGAGACCAATATTGTTGTTTTCGCTTTTTGGTTTGGGAATAGATTATTTATTTTTATCTTTTGCACCTACGCTAGCTTGGTTGTTTGTGGGTAGAGCCATTGCGGGCATTGGTGGGGCAAGTTTTACTACTGCCACAGCATATATTGCAGATATTAGTACAAACGAAAACCGTGCACAAAATTTTGGATTGGTAGGGGCTGCCTTTGGTATTGGTTTTATTGTAGGACCTGTTATTGGCGGCTTACTCGGTTCATTAGGGCCGCGTATTCCCTTTATGGTAGCCGCAGGGCTTAGTTTAATAAATTTTTTATATGGCTATTTTGTTTTACCAGAGTCGCTTGGCAAAGAAAACAGACGAGCATTTGATATTAAAAGAGCAAATCCATTAGGCTCTTTATTGCAGTTAAAAAAATATCCAAATCTTGGCGGATTGATCTTTTCATTTATCCTCATTTATATGGCATCCCATGCGGTGCAAAGCAACTGGGGCTTTTTTGGTATTGAAAAATTACATTGGGATGAAAAAATGATTGGCATATCGCTAGGCGTAGTGGGCGTATTGGTTGGGCTTGTGCAAGGGGTATTGATACGATATACAAATCCCAAATTGGGTAATAATAGAAGTGTTTATTATGGACTTTTATTGTATTCTTTAGGGTTATTGCTTTTTGCATTTGCCTCACAAACATGGATGATGTTTGTTTTTCTTATACCATATTGCTTGGGTGGTATTTGTGGCCCTGCATTGCAATCTATTATTTCGGGTAATGTGCCGGCTAACGAGCAAGGCGAGCTGCAAGGTGCACTCACAAGCCTTATCAGCCTCACATCTATTTTTGGTCCTATGCTTATGACGGGTTTGTTCTCCTACTTTACAGGGCCAAAAGCACCATTTCATTTTTCGGGTGCTGCATTTGCATTGGGTGCCGTGTTTATGTTGGCAAGTGCTTTTATTGCGTATTATACTTTAGAAAAAGTGAGGGCGAGGCCTGTGGCTGGGTAAAAAATATTCTTTAACTTTACTATTGTGAAAATTAAGAGCCTTAAAATAGATAACTTTAAAACCTTGCTCAATTTTGAATTGATTGAGTCAAACCCTTTTTCGGTATTTGTGGGGGCTAATGGTGTGGGTAAGAGTAATATTTTTGAGGCATTGGAGTATTTGAATTTAAATTATTTTGACAGCTCACATTATCCTCAAGAACTGTTTGGGGGGCAAAAAACGTTTTTAAATTTTAATAAACAAAGCGACAATTTAACGATAGGGATTTATTGTATTGATGATAATGTCACAGGAAATAATAGTATTCTGCTTATTAGAGAACCAGAAAAAGATCAAGATGAAAAAACTAGTGGCCCAAAAAAAGGCTTAGCCGGTCCATCTACAATAGCTGATGACTCTGAATTAAAGTCACAATTTATCCTCAACTTCTCTCGAATTTTTTCAACCTCCAAAGAAGCCAACAAACTCAATCTTTCTTCATCGGATAAGAAACTAAATTTCAATTGCGATAATTTAGAAAATGTTTTAAAAAGAGTTTTAGAAAATCCATTAAAAGCGTTGGAAATAAAAGAATGGCTCAATTTATTGAGACCAGGTTTTAGCGATATTAAAATCGAAAAAGATATCAGTGAAAAATCATTTATACAATTTTATGAAGAAGGATATGAAAAACCTTTTGGTAAAAATTTAATATCGGATGGCACTTACAATATACTTTGTTTACTTACGGCAATATACCAAACCGATGAGCCACAATTTTTATGTATTGAAGAACCAGAAAATGGCTTAAACCCTTATGTGATAAAGGAATTGGTAAAGTTTTTTAGAGAACAATGCAAAGAAAAGGGACATTATATTTGGTTAAATACACATTCTCAAACTTTGGTAAATCAGTTGCAGCCTCAAGAAATTATCATCATCAATAAAGAAAATGGTATAACCGTACCAAGGCAAATAAAAGATAAAAACATGCATGGCTTATCGATGGATGAAGCTTGGCTTACCAATGTGTTAGGAGGCGGAGTGCCATGGTAAAAGTTGGTTTTATTTGCGAAGGAGAGACAGAAAAGATTATTGTTGACTCAGCTGCTTTCAAAAGTATTTTAGCTGACCATAATTTTCAATTGGTAAATGCCATTGATGCTACCGGCAATGGAAACTTATTGCCCAAAAACATTATTCCTTTTATTGAATCATTAAAAGATGATGGTGCAGAAAAAATATTTATTCTTACAGATTTGGATGAAGATGTATGCATTACCAGAACCAAAGAAAGAATAAATGCACCTGAAACTGTCATTGTAATTATTTCTGTAAAGCAAATAGAAGCTTGGTTTTTGGCAGATAGCATTACTCTATCAATAGTTTTCGCAAAAGAATTTCAGTATCATTTTCCTGAAATTGAAAATACCCCAAGAGAGAAACTAAGAGAAATTTTTATGAATGAAACGGGTAGAGGAATTGGTGACAGTAAGCCCAGGTTTGCTAAATGGATAATAAGAGAAGGCTTTTCTGTTTCCAATGCTGCCAATCATCCCAATTGTAATTCTGCGAAATATTTGATGAATAAGTTAAGTTCATCGATTTAAAAACTCGTAACCCGCAACTTCATATCTCGTAACTTTTATCACTACTTTTGCAAAGCAAAAAACTACCACAAATGAATACATCTTTTTCAAAAAGAATAGGAGATGAACTTGCCGAAATAAATGCCGCAGGTTTGTTTAAAAAAGAAAGAATAATTAGCAGCGAGCAAGGCGCTGAAATAACGGTGAATGGTAAACAAGTACTAAACTTTTGTGCCAATAACTACCTTGGTTTATCTGCACACCCAAAAGTAGTAAAAGCTGCAAAGCATTATATTGATACCAGAGGTTATGGCATGAGCAGTGTACGTTTTATATGCGGCACGCAAGATATTCACAAGGAGCTAGAGCAAAAGCTATCTACCTTTCTTGGTACAGAAGATACGATTTTGTATGCTGCAGCATTTGATGCAAATGGAGGGGTATTTGAGCCACTGTTTAATGAGCAAGATGCTATAATTAGCGATGCTTTAAACCATGCCAGTATTATAGATGGGGTACGCTTATGCAAAGCACAGCGCTACAGATATGAGCATAACAATATGCAAGATTTAGAAGAAAAATTAAAAGAGTCTGCAAATTTGCGCAGCCGTATAATTGTTACCGATGGGTCGTTTAGCATGGATGGCACCATTGCGCAGCTAGATATAATTTGTGAGCTAGCCAATAAATATGATGCCATTGTAATGATAGACGAATGCCACTCATCTGGCTTTTTAGGAAAAACAGGTAGGGGAGCACATGAGTATAGAAATGTAGTAGGTAAAATTGATATTATTACAGGTACCCTTGGCAAAGCATTGGGTGGTGCAAGCGGTGGTTTTACTAGTGGCAAAAAAGAAATTATTGAAATGCTTCGCCAACGCTCTCGCCCGTATCTTTTTTCCAACACATTAGCACCAAGCATTGTGGGTGCTTCTATAGCTGTGTTAGATATGCTGAGCGAAACAACAGAGCTTAGAGATAAATTGGAGTACAACACAAAATACTTTAGAGAAAAAATGACAGCCGCAGGTTTTGATATTAAACCTGGAGAACATCCGATTGTACCAATCATGTTATACGATGCAGTAGTAGCACAAAATTTTGCGTCACAATTATTAGAAGAAGGCATTTATGTAATTGGCTTTTTCTTTCCTGTGGTGGCAAAAGGGCAAGCACGCATACGTGTACAACTGAGCGCTGCCCATGAGCAAACACATTTGGATAAAGCTATTGAGGCATTTGTAAAAGTGGGAAAAGCGCTAAACGTAATTAAATAAAAAAATGATACATTTTCTAAGAAAATTATTTGGCCTTGGTTCTGCTACTGATTATGCACAATTGGTAAAAGATGGTGCTATAATAGTTGATGTGCGGAGTAAGGGCGAGTTTGATGGTGGGCATATTGAAGGTTCTATCAATATGCCTGTTGATACAATTGCAAACAATTTGAATAAACTAAAAGATAAAAACAAAACAATTATAACTTGCTGTGCTAGCGGCATGAGGAGTGCTGTTGCAAAAAATACATTAAAATCTAATGGCTATGCACAGGTTTATAATGGTGGAAGCTGGAGTGGTTTGCAAAGGAAGCTGTAAACCAGATGTAACGTAACTTCGTTCATTATATAATTAATTTATTCTATCAATTATACCAATATGTCAGAAAACTCAAGCTTATTTATAGAAAAAAGTGCCATTAAAGCCGTTGATTTAGATCATCGCAAAAAAATTAATTTCAACATTGGTAGATACAATGCTGTAGTGCCTGTGGGTAAAACACAATTTGCCGATGAGCATTTGGCAAGAGAGCGTGCAAAAAATACCAAATGGCGAGCGATAGAAAGTTTAGATCAAACACTTGAAACATTTGAAGCCAACTTTACTAAACGTGGCGGCAAAGTTATTTGGGCCGAAACTGCAGACCAAGCCATGGCAGAGATTATCAAAATATGCGAAGCCAAAAATTGTAAAACTTTGGTAAAGAGCAAGAGCATGGTTACAGAAGAAATTCACTTAAATGATCATTTGGAAAAGCATGGCATAGATAGTATTGAAACAGACCTTGGTGAGTATATACAACAGCTTGATGGGGAAACCGCTTACCATATTGTAACACCTGCCATGCATAAGAGCAAAGAAGATGTGGCAAAATTATTTCACGAAAAACTGGGCACACCTATAGATTTAACACCTGAGCAACTTACTTTAAAAGCTAGAGAGATTTTAAGAGAAAAATATGTTGAAGCTGAAGTGGGTGTGACAGGGGCAAATTTTATTATTAGCGATATTGGCGCCATAGCTGTTACAGAAAACGAAGGCAATGGAAGATTAAGTTGTGCTTTTCCAAAAACACATATTGCTATTGTGGGAATAGAAAAAGTAATTCCATCGCTTACAGATTTAGGATTGTTTTGGCCGCTTCTAAGCACGTTTGGTACAGGGCAAAAAATAACTGTCTATAATAGTATCATTGCCGGACCAAGGCAAGCTAATGAAACGGATGGCCCGGAAGAAATGTATGTAATCTTATTAGACAATGGGCGCACAAATATTTTACAAAATCCCAAGCAAAGAGAAAGCTTGTATTGTATAAGGTGTGGCGCTTGTTTAAATGCTTGCCCTGTATACAAAAATATAGGCGGCTTTAGTTATGGTACAACCTATAGTGGACCTATTGGAAGTGTTATTACGCCCAACTTACAGGGCATGGAAGATTTCAAACACCTTAGCCATGCATCATCATTGTGTGGTAATTGTACAGAAGTGTGTGCAGTAAAAATAAACTTGCATGAATTATTGTTAGATAATAGAAAAGAAGCCGCAGAAGAAGGCTTATCTAGCTTTGGAGAAAAGGCGGCTTGGAAATTGTGGAAATTTGCAAGTATGCACAGGGGTATGATGAATATGGGTACAGGACCTTTAAAAAATGCTTTTGTAAATAATGTTTTTAAAGGCTGGACGAAACATAGAGGGGATTTGAATTTTAGTAAGAAAACATTTAATGAAATGTGGAAGGAACAACATAAGAATTAAAAAATAATCGTACATTTATTTTATGAGCACATTAGAAATAAGAGAAAAGCTACATCAATACGTAGATAATAGTGAAGATGATATCATAAATGCTGTTTTTGCATTGTTTAAAACGTATAATAATTCACACAAAATGAATAGTGCTGATATTGTTGAATACAATAAAGAAATAAATGAGGCTATGACAGAAATTGATAAGGGAAATTTTTATACCCATACTGAAGTAGAATTGATGATTAAAAAAAGATATGAGAAAGCTAATTTGGTCTAAAAGAGCTACAAAAAGTTTTGAGAAAATTCTTGATTTCATTGAAAAAGATTCTATTCAAAATGCGGAAAAAATCGCATTAGACGTATTGCAAAAAATAAAATATGCCGTAAAACACCCTGAATTTTATAATAAAGATAAGTACAAAACAGAAAATGCAAAAGGTAGTTTTAGAGCATTTGAAATATATCAAATTAGAGTATCAATTTATTTTGATGAAAAAGTAATACGAGTTATAAGAGTAAGGCATACAAAACGAAAACCGTTGAAATATTAATTTGTATGGTACTCATATACACTCCTCAATCTACCACTCGCCTACAATATATCTGCAAATTTATTTTTGAAGAAATATTGCGCACAAGCTATAGCCTTACAATAGATGAAACCAATTTTGATAAATATGATGGCAACAAAATAAATTATAGTTACAAAGAGTTTAACAATAGTTTTCAAATAGCACCACATGGGTTGCTTTTTCAAAATGGAATAAAGCCACAACAAATTGATTGTTTTAAAGAAACTGATTTTGCTCTTTTTTTTAAAACCAATATTGGAAACTATCCTTTTGATATTTTCTCGGCTGGTTTTTATCTTTTAAGTCGATATGAAGAATACTTACCTCACGAAAAAGATATGTATGGAAGGTACGCATACGAAAATTCAATAGCATATAAGGAAGGGTTCTTAAAAACGCCATTGGTAAATATTTGGATAAATGATTTTGCTTCAATTTTGCAAAAGAGGTACGCCAATTTGAACTTTCAACCTTCAACTTTCACCTATATACCAACCTACGATATAGACATAGCTTGGTCATATAAAGAAAAAGGATTTTTAAGGAATATAGGTGGATTTTTTAGAAAACCATCGAATGAAAGATTGAATACACTATTTGGTAAAAATGCTGATCCGTTTGATAGTTATGATTTTTTAGACGGATTGCACGCAAAACAACATTACAAACCGCTGTACTTTTTTTTAGTAGCAAAAGAAAATGGCATCTACGATAAAAACATATTGCCAGATAATGAGGCTATGCAAATGCTAATAAAGCGCCATGCTGAAAAATATGACATTGGTATTCATCCATCATGGAAGAGTAATGATTCTACTGAGATACTAAAACAAGAGAAAGAAATACTTTCAAGTATTTCTTTAAAAGAAATAAAATCATCCAGACAACATTATATAAAATTTAATTTACCCGATGGATATAAAAAATTAGTGGATGCGGGTATACAACAAGATTATAGCATGGGATATGGCAGTATCAATGGTTTTAGAGCTTCAGTAGCCAACTCATTTTGGTGGTACGATTTGGTTAATGAAAAAATTACTACCCTTCGTGTACATCCATTTTGTTTTATGGACGCCAACTGTTTTTATGAACAACAATTATCTGTAGATGAAGCCTATAAGGAATTAATGCATTATTACGCAGAAAACAAAAAAGTAAAGGGTGAAATGATTACCATTTTTCACAATAATTTTTTAGGAACAGCAAAACAATTTGCAGGATGGCCTGAACTATATAAAAATTTTATATCTCAGGTTCAGCAATAATTTTCTCTGACCTTTTTATAGAATAGTTTACTAAAAATACACCCGCAAGTGTAATGATGGAACCAATAATAATATTCTTACTCAATGGTTCGTTTATAAAAAAATAGCCGCAAACCATAGCTACTATTGGATTGATATAGGCATACAAAGATGCAATAGCAGCAGGTAGTTTTTTCATACTATAAATAAAGGCCACAAAAGCCACTAAGGAGCCAAGTACAACTAAGTATAAAATAACCATCCAGGCTTTAGTAGATATTTCAAAAAATGGCACAACTTTTTGGGTAGTTTGCATAATAAGAAATAAAATAATGCTACTTATCATCATTTGCCAACCGATACCATAATAGGGGTTTATTTGTACTTTGTTTCTTGCTATAAAGATTGTGCCAATACTCCAAGATAGCATGGCAATGATAGAAAGCGATATGCCAAATATAAAGTCACTCCCCTTTGCTTGAAAAGCATTTTCGTAAAACACCATAGCAATACCCGCAATACCTAAAAATAAACCTACAAACGTAATGGCTGTCATTCGTTTGCTATTAAAGAAAACTCTTTCTAAAATAACAACACACAAAGGGTACAATGCGCCAATAAGTGCACCCAAACCAGCGGGAATATATTTTATAGCCCAAGTGCTAAGCGCATTTGCAGATAAAAACATGATGATGGACATAATAAACAACCATCTAAATTGTTTGGAAGTAGGTAGTGGAAGTTTTTTGTAGAAAATAAAAAAGCTTAAAAATAATACAGCCGCAATAAATTGGCGTATATATGACATTTGTAAAGCGGGCATTTCGTTTACACCAATTTTACTAACCACCCATGTAGTGCCCCATACTGTACTTGTAAGAAATAGTGCAAAGTATCCTTTTGCTTTATCTGATTGTGGCAATTAAAAAATTATTAATGTTTAAAATGTCTTGTACCTGTAATTACCATGGCAAGATTGTTCACTTTGCAATATTCAATGCTGTCGTTATCTCTCATAGACCCGCCTGGCTGTATAAACGCATCTATGCCAGCGGTGTGTGCTATACGTACACAATCATCAAATGGAAAAAACGCATCGCTAGCAAGTGCCGCTCCTGTTGTATCTGCGCCAAATTGTTTTGCTTTATCTATTGCATTTCTAAGCGCATCTATGCGGCTTGTTTGCCCACAACCTTTGCCTATAAGCTGGTTGTCTTTTACCAAAGCAATGGCATTGCTTTTTAAATGCTTGCACAAAATGTTTGCAAAAGTTAATGATTTTTTTTCTACCAATGTTGTTTCTCGGCCACCCATTTCTTTCCATTCTGCAAAGTTACCTTCGTCCATTTGTTGTATTAATACGCCATTGAGCAAAGATTTTGTTTGTAATTTTTGTTCAGGATATTTTTTTACTTGCAATAAAATTCTGTTTTTCTTTTGTTGCAAAATTTGCAAAGCATCTTCACTAAAAGATGGCGCCATTAATACTTCAAAAAATATTTCGTTAATGGCATTTGCCGTAGCTTCATCTATTTCTGCATTGGATACCAATACGCCACCAAAAGCACTTTCAGGATCACCCGCTAAGGCGGCTTTCCATGCGGTAGCAACATTTTCTCTAATAGCGGCGCCGCAAACGTTGGTGTGTTTTATTATTGCAAACGCACAAGCCTCCCCTAAATCCTCTCCGAAGGAGGGTACTTGCGAGCTCTGTGAGAAATCGAATTCTTTTATGAGCTGCAATGCAGCATCTACATCCACCAAATTATTATACGACAATTCTTTGCCGTGTAACTGTGTAAATATTTCACTTAAGTCTCCATGAAAACTAGCTACTTGATGTGGGTTTTCACCATAACGTAATGAATTCTTCTCTTTATTAAATGGCGTTACTATATCTATTTCATTAAAGTAAGAAGAAATGGCGTTGTCATAATGTGCACATACATCAAAAGCTTTTATGGCAAAAGTTTTTCGTTGCTCCAAAGTTGTCTCGCCATTTTGTTCTTTCAATAATTTTTCTAGCAAGGAGTAATCTTTTTTAGCAGCTATTACAACCACATCTGCATGGTTTTTTGCTGCAGCACGTATCATACTTGGCCCACCAATATCTATTTTTTCTATAATGAGCTTTTCTTCTTTTGTAGTTGCAACCGTCTCTTCAAAAGGATATAAGTCCACAATTACCAAATCTATTTCAGGTATGGCATGCTCTTTCATTTCTGCCACATGTACATCATCATTTCTTTTACCTAAAATACCTCCGAATACTTTTGGGTGTAACGTTTTTACCCTTCCCCCTAAAATAGATGGGTAAGATGTCAGCGATTCCACAGGAACACAGGCTACGCCTAACTTTTCTATAAAATCTTGTGTACCGCCTGTACTGTAAATAGTAATGCCAAGTCTATTCAATTCGTGAATAATGGCTTCTAAACCATCTTTATAAAAAACAGAAATAAGGGCTGATTGTATTTTTTTTTGCATGATTTGTTGGGCTGTTAAAAATATGTCAGACACCTTTATTAAAGCCTGTAAAGTTTTTAAATTCTTGCCTAGGTGTCAGACACTTGGGAAGACTTTATCATTTTGCATCTAAAATAAAAGCGCCTTGTTCTCGGGTAATAAAGTACTGCAAATGTAGTTCTTCGCACTCTTTTTTCCATTGAGCAATTTTCCACAGGCTGTTAGAACCGTCAAATACAACAGTGCTGGGGCTTACAGAAGAAGTAATTTCGGCAATTTGTATTTTAGGGTTTTTACAAATCAGTAAAACATCTATTTTAATTTTATTTATTGTTGATTCGAATTGTACTTCACTATCAACAATCATTATCGATTTATTGTAAAATTGCCAAAGCCTACCTTTGTTGTGCAATGATTTTAAGGTATCAAGATGCTCTTCTACCTGCATAGAAATCCGTGAGGGTTTTAAATTAAAATTTTGTAAAACACCCTCTTCCTTAAGGTCGTCATCACCATAAAACCAATATTTATTGCTGCTTACAAAATCGATAGCAATATGCCTACTTACATTGTACACTATCATTTTCTTTTGTTGCTGTAATTGTATTTTTCCATAAGCCCATAGTCCAACAAACAATAATAAGAAACCAATAGATATTTTTATAAGTTTTTTATTTCTTCTCAATAGTGCAGCAGACAATAAAAATACAAACCCATACAACGCCCAGGTAGTAAGTGCGGTAGCATAAATTTTATCTAACAAGGAAAGCGGTAGCTTATTAAAAAAGTCTATTAAAGCGTTCATACACCATGTTAACACATACACAAATTTGCCAATAAGGATAGCTATGGGAGGAAAAGCAGCACATATAACCAGTGCTATCTCTGCAAACAAAATGGCTGTAGAAAGCGGCACACAAATTAAATTGGTAAACAAAAAGGTGGTTGGTATTTGGTGAAAATAATATATACAAATAGGCAAAGTGAGTATTTGTGCTGCTATCGTTATTGAGCACATTTCCCAAACATATTGCAATGCTTTATTTTTTGTGTAATACAAATCTTGAATGGGTTTTTGTAGCCAAACAATACCGCCAACTGCTAAATAGCTTAATTGAAAACCTACATCCCAAAGCAAAAAAGGATTATAGCACAATAATAAAAATGCAGATGCTGCCAATGAATTGTAAATGCTAGCTTGCTTATAAAATTCTTTTCCGATAATAATACAAGTAAACATTACAGCACTTCGTAGTACAGAAGCAGATGCACCGGTAATTAAGCTAAACAACCATAAGCTACCAAGTATTAAAATAACTCTAGTAATGGCGGAGCGTTTTACAAAAGGCAATCTAGAAAATAACCAAACCAAGCCTATATAAATTAACCCCAAATGCATACCTGATATGGCTATAATGTGCACCACACCTGTATTGCTGTATGCTTGCACCACATCTTTATCTAAATCTTCTTTATAGCCAATTAGCAATGCTTCAGCAATACCGCTTACTTTTTTATTACCTACAATATATTTTTGCAAAGTATTTATTATGGCCTGTCTTGCCCAAAATATAAACGAATACAATTTATTTTCGCTATGCGCTTTAAGTACAACAAATTTTTCTTTGTTTACATAAACCTGATGTAATGTTTGTTGAAAAATCATATAGCGGCTGTAGTTGAACCCGCCTGGATTACCTGCATTTTTTATTTGTTGCAGTCCACCATATATTAATATTTTGTCGCCATACGTTGGTATTGTTAAACGATCTTCTTTAGAAAAATAAATTAATATTTTTCCTTCTACTTTTTGGGTAATACCATTTTGAATAATAGCTTCTACAATTCCATCAGCCTTTATAGATTTTTCTTTTTCAATGGGCGGTTCATTTATTTTTACAACCAATGAGCAGCTGTCGTTATACTTTTTTCCAAACCAGTTTTTATCGTTTCTAATATCTTTTTGCCAACAAAGAAATATGGCTAAGCAAAATATAATGGCATTTATAAAAAAACCTTGCAACCATTGCAAGCTGAAGCGCTTATCGATGGGTAAGAAATTAAAAATGAATAGGCATAAAATTAATGTAACTGCGCAAATGGCATTCACAATAAATGGAACTTGCACATACCACTGAAAAATAATACCTAAAACCAAGGGCATTATCAGACGTACAAATGGCGATGATTTCCACAAGGGTATGTTGTACGATTTTGCCATTCAGTCGTTTTGTTAAAATGAATGTACAAATTTTTATGAAATTAATTGAAAGGTATTTTTTCTGCGTGAGCCATTAAGGTATAAAAAGTGGCTTCGTCCAATTCTTTTATTTTGCCTGGCTCTAAATCTTCTAATAAAATATTGCTTATGTTTAATCGTATAAGTCTTAAGCAGCGATGCTTTACCGCCATTACCATTTTGCGTACCTGTCTAAATTTTCCTTCTGTAAGTGTAATGAGCAGCCATGTGTGCGGATAAACTTCTCTTGGATCAGTAGCGTATTTGTAGAGTATGGTGGGCTTTTTTATTATTTTTACGGAGTATGGTTTTGCCAAATAAAATTCTGTATTGTTTATAGGAATGTTTATACCTGCTTGTAATTGCAAAAAACTTTCTTCTGTCATTTCATGCTGCACCATTACTAGGTAAGAGCGTGTATGAGCTTCCTTAGCTAAAAATAATTTTCGAGTAACCGTTTTATCAGTCGTTAAAATTAATAACCCTTCGGATGTTCCATCAAGCCTGCCTATGGCATGCGTACCTTCAGGAAAATCAAAATCAATTTCTCCCAATAGTGGTACATTGTGGCTACTAATAAACTGAGAAACCATGTTGTATGGTTTGTTGAGAATAAAGTAGCGGTTTGTAATTTTCATCTAATTATTTTGTGGTAGAAAAAATCCATACATCCTCGCTATTACCTTTTACAAGTATTAGTTCAGTGCTTGAAATAGATTTTATATTCCACACTTTGGTTTTATCGGCATCGCCTATTATTATTGATTTGTTTTCTGCTCCAAAAAACCATTTGCCACTTTCGGTTAATTTGAACACTTGAGCATCATATTCATAACTTGGCTTAAAGAAATAAAATGATCCTTTTGCTAAATCACTCATTACTTTAATTTGTGCTTCGGTTTTATTGGGCACTTCTCTTTTTTTAAAGTACCACTTTTTGGAAAGTTGTGCTAATGTGGCACTTACAGTGGCTATTTTTTTTATTGGTTCTTCAATTTCATCTTCTGCTGTAGCAGGCGTTCTCCTTAATATAAAATTTGGCTCTCCAATGCTTATGGCAAGGGTGTTATTTGTGAGATTTAAAATCTTTAGCGATGTACCATTTCCTTTGTTTGATGCAAGTATAATTTTATTTTTTAGTGGATTATATTCCCAAGTACCTTCTTCAATGCTACCCATCATAAATAATTTGTAATGCATATTCTTTTTAAAGTAAAAACTTACATCACCAAACATTTCTTTAAACATACTTATGGATAATGAATCTAAACCATCTTTTTTATAAACCTCTTGATACTTCCATTTACCAATAATAGAATCTGCTTTTTGTGAGTAAGCATTTGTTGATATAAGAAAAGAAATAAAAAGAATGAATTTCATATTTTTTTAAATGTAAAACTAATAGATTTTTATTGCAGACACAATAAAAACTGAAAAGGGCTATTGTTTAATGTTTTTTATATGGACTTATAAGTAAGGGCAATATTAAGGTTTATGCAGACTTTATACATGACGAACCACCATTTCCTGTCATGTTTCTAAAACAGGTGCTTTGTTTTCAGTAAATATTCGTAAAATTTTACTGCATGTATGTGGTTGACTTAATGAACCACATACATTTCTTCCCATCTAGTGGTATAGCGTGGGCTGCGTAGCTCTTGACGCATTTTCCAATCTCTATTTGTACCACTTGCCGCAAACTTTACAATATCGTTTCGCATAGAAAAATTGATATTATCTAGTGTGTCCATTAATAATTTATTGCCATTACTTACTTGTGGCGAAAATAAATTTCCTTGAATGGTAGTGTCTGGTACAAGGCCGCTAAGTATAACACCAGCTTTTTTGTAAGTACGACCTTTTTCATACAATTGATCTACCAATTTCATTGCCGCTTTTATGAGTTCATTACTAGCGGATGTAGCCAAAGGTAAAGTTACATAAGTGCCAATACTTGGTCCATGCCTAAAACGTGCAGTGTAACTTGGTTCTTTTGGTACTACAAATACTTGTATAGTGCTAGCAGCACTTTGTTGCCTTCTCAATTTTTCAGCAGCTCTAGAAGTGTATGTAGCAACCGCTTCTTTGATATCTATAATATTTTTTACAGGGCTACCAAACATCCTTGTAGTAGCAATCATTTTTTTTACAATTAATTCATCTTTCATTTCGTTAGATGGTTCACCCCTCAGCTCTTTAAACAAACGTTTTCCAACTACACCACCTAGGTTTTTGTTTGCCCACTCTTCGGTTTTTTTTGTGAGATCAAAAGCGGTAAATACAGCATTCATTTCTTTTAATTTTTCTGCATATTGCCTCCCAATGCCCCACACTTCACCTATAGGTGTATCTTGCAATGCTTGTGCTATTTTTTCTTTTGTATCCAATACTACTACACATTGGGTAGCCAGTTTATTTTTTTTTGCCAAATGATTAGCTACTTTAGATAATACTTTTGTGGGGGCAACACCAATAGAAACTTTTATACCTGTCCACATCTCCACGGTTTCTCTTATATCTAACGCTACTTTTTGTAAATCTTGATGGGTAAATTCATCAAGATCTAAAAACGCTTCGTCTACTGAATATACTTCTACATTTTCTTTGCCTAGCATAATTCGCAAGGTTTCCATTACTCGCCAACTAAGATCGCCGTATAAGTTATAATTTGAAGAAAATGTGGCTACGCCATATTGCTCTATCAAGGGTTTTGCTTTAAAATATGGGCCTGCCATTTCTACACCTAGCTTTTTTGCCTCATCTGTACGAGATATAATACAACCATCATTATTGCTTAGTACAACAACTGGCTTATCGTCTAAATGCGGCAGAAATAATCTTTCGCAACTACAATAAAAACTGTTACAATCTATAATGGCTTTCATATGTTCATTTTTATCACACTACTTCTTTCATTTTTTTGAAGATATACATAATGTATCTAAGAGCGGATTGGTTTAATTGTTTTAGCGATTATTTATCGAAGCCAATACACATATCTTAATTTCTTTCCTGCACCCGCAACCATCTTTCTGGAAAATCATTTTTACCCGCTACCAAATAATCATTGTGACTGCATGCTATAAAATGTCCATCTGGCATTTGCATCCACCAGCGATTTGTACGCTTGCTTTGTAAAAATGTAGTATCTACCTCTGCAAATACGGTATGATATTCGTTAAAATTATTTCTATCGTCTAATGATGACTCTTGGTTTTTGCGATGGCGCCCATCTATAAAATACCAACACATTTGTGCTATTTGAGCAGCAGTAATTTCGCTTACATCTTCGCTGGGGTTGTAGCCATAAAAGCCAATACTGTTAACGTTTTCGCTCATGCCTGCATAGCGTGTAAGTGTGCAAGCTTCTATACCTGTAAGGCCATTGGGGCAATTTTTATTACTCGGTGCATCACTGTATTTTATAGCGGCTATGTCAAAACTGAGCATGTGGCTATTGCGAATAACGGGTTCCATTTCTACAATATTATCCAGCACATTGCCGAGGCGATAACAATCAAATCTTAATTTATCAATCGTTTGCAACATGCGTGGGTGCACAAAATAACTTTGAAAACCGATGTGGTTATAATGTTTCATTAAGTTTGGCTCGCCAGTAAACATATCCATTAAAAAACTTTCGGCAGGGGCACAGTTATCTCCTTTTAAATTAATGGATGAATCTATACAACTGGCTTCTAGCATTTGATTGGTGCTTTTGTAGGCTAGGTATTGTGCCAGCGTTATATCGTGGCTACCTCCAATAATAAGTACTGTTTTTTTGCGAATATATAATTCTTCCAATACTGTTTTTATAGCAGCATAGCTGTCTTGTAAGGTAGCACCTACTTTTATATTACCAGCATCAGCCATTACAATATCTGTGTGCCAATAATGTAGTTTGTACAATTGCTTGCGAATAATATTGGCTGCATTGTTTTCTTTTTCTGCATTCCAATTGCCACGGGTTTCTATTACACCAATAATTACAACGCTTGCATTATCAATATCAAAATATTCACTCTCTTGTGTGAGTATATGTTTACCTATTTGCCCGTCTACATACCCTTCGTCTTCGCTTATTTGCGCAAGCGATATGGGTTCTAAAAAATCGTAAAAGTCCTGCATTTAAAAATTAGTTTTCACAAATGTAGGGAGAAAACCGTTGAAGGTTGAAAGTTGAAGGTTGGGGATTTGAAAGTTTGGTTGTTAAATTTAAAAATAGAGGATTGCATAACTTATAAAGTACGCATTTACTATAAAATAACCTTGTACAATTTTTCTTATTGCATAAGGTTATTTTCTTTTACTTCATCTGTGTACAATCCGTCATGTAATATTCGTTTTTATCAATAAATGCCTTGCCATAAGTGCCTCCGCCATTGTATTGTTGGCGTAAGCCAAAGCCTTGGTAAAAACAAGCTGTACCATTTGCATATTTTACAAAAATAGTGTACCATTGGTTGCTGTAGCGGTAGATTGGTATGCCGTAATCGTTGTTTTGTGTTGTCCATCCGCCATTAGATGATGAAGCATGAAATTTTACCACGGTATGCGGATCTAGTTTTGTTGAAAAACTATTTTGGTACATGGTTATTAGTTGCGCTTGCGTAAAACCCATAGCAGTGGGTGATGTTTTTTCGGTCCACTGTTTAGGTAGTTCAGTAATTACATTTTTTATGGCGCTTACCCTTAAATCGTTTAATAAATCAGCATCTTTTTTTATAGTAGCTACATCTTTTGCATCAAAATTATAATCAAAAAATCCGGTAAAAATAATATCGTCGCCCCAAATTGGTTTGCCCCAATCATCTACTTTTTCATTTTTTACATAAAAGCCTATTTTGTATGAACCATTTTTGGTTAAAGTATATTGGTCGTGCATTGAAGCAAACATCGCCCCACCCCAAAAATCGCCCTGTTTTCCATTTTTATATAATTGTACCTCGGGCAAAATATCTACGCTAATACTTTTTGAATTTGCTTGAGCGGGGGTAATTGCAAAAGTTATAATTTGCTCTTTGGTTAAAATAGTTTCCTCTTTATACAGTTTAAATCCAAAATTGATATCATCATTATCGCCAATTTTTAGCGCCTCTTTTATAGTGCCATTTGCCACACTTATTTTAGCATATATCATATCTTTTGATGTAAAGCTATTGGTTACTTTATTGTTACTACTACTAAATGGAGTGCTTGAAAATACAATGCTCACATTATTATCTAAAGGCGCTACTATTTTTGCTAGCTCAGGGTAATCTTTTGCAAAATGAAATGTGCCCGTTTCTTCAGATTTTCTAATATGGTCATAAGGGCTAAACATTTTTTTTTGTGCAATTAATTGGGCTATAGTAAAGTTCGTTCCGCCTGAACCATAACCATATCTGTCGTACACTTGAAAAGTTGTTTTATTATTTTGTGTAACGGGTAAATTTTCGGCTTCTCCTTTTTCTACTGCGGATGTTGCTGTAGTTTTAGTACTTTCTTTTTTTTCGGTTACTTTATCTTTTGCTTTTTTTAAGAGGCCGCCGAGTTGGGCTTGGGTGGTAATGGTTGTCGAAAATAATATTGAAATGCACAAAAGTTGTTTTTTCATTTTGTTGTTTTTTATGTTAAGTATTTTAAAAAGATTAAATAACGTATCCTATCATCCTCCATCTATTACTATTACCATCATATATCAGTGTACAACCTCCTGAGCTATCAATGTAAGTACTGCCTCCACTTCCAGAAATTATTCTGTTTTCAGGGGTTGATTCAATTGTTGATTCGTGCGTAATTAAAAAGAGTGGAAAAATTAAACCAGGAGGATAATCTACCATTATATTAATATTGTTTAAATCTATTTTAATCTGCTACTCCAATCACCCTCCACCTATTCATAGTACCATCGTAAATTAATGTAGCACCACCATTGCCATCAATAACTGTATTTACATTAGTACCTTGCCTACCAAGGATTTTATTATTAGCATTTGGTTCACTTGCAGATTCACTTGATAAAATAAAATTATTAATGACGCCTGTAGTGCCTGTTACTACAATATATACTACCATGCCATCCACTCCATCTGCTATACCAGTTACAATTGTTGTGCCGCCTGTGGTGTTGAAGTATAAAATAGATGCGCCTTGCCTATCTAAACTAGTGAGTATACCTGTAGATGTGATAACTAATTTTTTCAAAACCATATCTCCATTCACATCTAAGGTTGCCCTTGGGATAATATTAATACCAACTTTTGTAGTTGTGCTTCCTAATCTTACATTTCCGTTGGGAATATCATTAATAATAACACTACCTCCATCTTTACCAGCTCGTAAATAACTGTCTTCATTTGTATTAAAATGAAAAATAGAAGGGTAAGTAGTACCAGCTAAATATAATGAACCAGTAGAGTTGTTAGCTTTGGGAACATATAATGTAATATTACTGATTGCTTCATCTCTTATGCCAATATTACCATTGTTAGCAATAGTGAAGGCTCTTCTACC
>JAYSWO010000408.1:0-8598 GCA_043717975.1 Ferruginibacter sp.
ATTCAGATTCAATTTTTTAAGACTCCCAAGTCACCCCTCCGGGGGATTTAGGGGGCTTTCATCAATTTTTCCAACACAAAATAAACAATTGGGCAAAAAGTAGAATTCTTAAGCGTAATATCTTGTCGCTTTATAATCACATCTTCATCGGTATAAGGAAAGCGTATACAATCGCTTGGTCTGTCTTCGTAAATGCTACAATAATTGTCTTCTCCTAAAAAAGGGCAAGGTTTGCTTCGGGTTACATAATCATTGTCTTCATCTAAAGTTAAATAGGTTTCAATAAAAACGCCCTCTTTCATTTGCATTACTTTTGCTATGCGCTTTACATCAGTAGCTTTAAACCTTGGGCTATAATTTTTACAACAATTGGCACAGGTTAAGCAATTGATGTTTTCATACGCTTCTTCATTTAAATCGGGCAAAGCACGTAATGTAGTTTTCTTATCTGCACGGTGCAAAAATTTCTTGTACAGCTTTGTGCGTTCTAATGTTTTTTTTTGCCAATTGGTGAGCAGTTTGTTGTTTTCCATTGTTGCAAAATTATGTTTTTTTTATGCCAGAGAGACACTCTTTTGGTTTAGCAAAAATCTAGCACTGTTGTATTTTTTCTGTGTCACTGTGTTATCTGTGGCAATTACTTTATTTTGTTTTGCCACAGAGCCACGGTTTTGGTTTATAATAATCGGATATCTACCGGATTTTTCTCTGCTGCTTCACTTTTAAAGACAATGCTATTTTCTCAATACTCCACATCTATGCCATATTTACTTAGCAACCCTTCCAAACCTATATGAGAAAACTTTGCTTTCTTTATCTTATTTTGCTCAGGATCTATTATAAAATTTTTTGCCGTACGAAAATCAGTTTTCTCCAAATTGCAATTTACAAAAGATGCATCTTGCAAATCACAATTAGCAAAAATCACCATTGAAAGATCTGCATCAGCAAAATCAACTTCTTTCACGCTACAATCTGTAAAAATGGTTTTCTTCATCTTCTTTTCATAAAAAGAAGCATAATCTAATTGGCAATTCTTAAAATTTACCTCAAATAAAAAATCTTTGCAATGGTTAAACTTAAAGCCCAATATTTTACAATCGTTAAATACAGCATTCTTTAAGCCGGTAGTGTTTACAATGGTTTCAGAAAAATTACAAATATTAAATGTACAATCTTCAAAATCGGTATAACTAATATCAGTATTGGTAAAATTATAATTGGTAAATACACAATTTGAAAAATGATTGTTGGTGAGGGATTTATCTGTGTAGTTGGTATTGTTAAACTGTTTGTCGTCTATCTGTATTGTAGGCATGGTACAAAACTAATTTAAAATACAAATCAATAAGAATACTTTTTACCGTTACATAAAAAACCAACATACTACCGTTCGTACTTCAAAATCTTCATTTCATAAAATTTTGTAAAAATTGTGTAACTTTTCGTGTTTCCTTTGCGTATAAATAAAAATTGAAACCAATGATGAAGAAATTATTTACTACGGCAGTGGCATTTTTTTGTATAGCCTTACATGCCATGGCTCAAGCCCCAACTAAGATAAGTGGCAGTGTTACAGATAGTAAAAACAATTCATTAAAAGCCATTACCATTGGTTTATTAAACGCAAAAGACAGTAGCCTAGTAAAAGCTGATGTAAGTGACGCTGCAGGTAAATATGATATAGCTATCAATAAAGGTGGCGAATATTTATTAAAGCTATCCGCTATTGGATATGAAACAAAATACTCTAAAAACTATATACTTGCTGATGGGCAAACGGTAAATGCAGATGTTATATCGCTTGGCGAAGTATCTAAAAACTTGCAAGGCGTAACGGTGGTTTCGAAAAAACCAATGATAGAAGTAAAGGCAGATAAAACCGTATTTAATGTGGAGCAAAGTATAAATGCGCAAGGCAGCGATGCATTGGAACTACTACGCAAAAGTCCTGGTGTGCAAGTAGATAATAACGACAACATAAGTATGAAAGGCAAGACGGGTGTGCGTGTGTATGTAGATGGAAAAATGATGCAACTAGATACCAAAGACCTAGCCGCTTACCTTAAAAGCATTAACAGTAACGATATTGAAGCCATAGAAATGATAAGCAACCCAAGCGCAAAATATGATGCTAGTGGCAATGCAGGTATAGTAAACATTCGCTTAAAGAAAAACAAAAAGTTTGGTACCAATGGTAGTACCAATCTTGGTTTTGTACAAGGGTTTACTCCAAAAGGCAATGGCTCTATTAATTTAAATTATAGAGATAAAAAAGTAAACATATTTGGAAATGCGGGTGGTAATATTGGTATAAATAGAAATAGCATTGAATTGTACCGTATACAAAACGATAGCTTGTACGATCAAACATCGATCATGCGAAACGATGATAAAAGTATGAATATTAAAGCTGGAGCAGACTTTTTTATAAACAATAAAAACACAATAGGTGTATTAGCTACTACAAATTTTGCAAACAGTACTTCTAACAACGGTGGTAGTACCAATATTTCTTACAACCCTACCAACATATTTGTAAAAAGATTAGATGCTATCAATACAATACCCGGTAAACGTACCAATGCAAATTTTAACCTGAATTATAGATATGCTGATACAAGCGGCAGAGAAATAAATTTTGATACAGACTATGGTTTATTTAGAGGTACTGGAAGAAGCTTTCAGCCAAATTATTATAAAGATAAAAATGGGGTTGAAATAGACAGGATAATAAACCGAAATTATACACCTACAGACATTGATATTTTTACAGCCAAAATAGATGTAGAACAAAAATTAGGAAAAGGAAAATTAGGTTATGGTGCTAAAACAGCCTTTGTAACAACTAAAAATACATTCGACTTTTTTACAGAAAACCCCGCAGGTATCTCTATAAAACAATTAAACAGAAGCAATAGTTTTACCTACAAAGAAAATGTAAATGCAGCCTATGCAAACTACCAACGCCAGCTCAATGAAAAGTGGAGTATGCAAACCGGCTTACGCATAGAGCAAACAAACAGCGATGGAGACCTTACCAGAGCCGATGGTATTGTGCAAGCAGATAATAGGGTAAAAAGAAATTATGTAAACCTTTTTCCCAGTGCGGCACTTACATGGAATATAAACCAAAAGCATGCTTTAAACCTAACCTATAGCCGAAGAATTGATAGGCCTACTTACCAAGATTTAAACCCGTTTGAAAATAAATTAGATGAATTGACTTTTGAAAAAGGCAATGCTTTTCTTAGACCACAATATACCGACAATGTAGAAATGACCCATACTTTTATGGGCTTAATAAACACAACGGTGGGCTATAGTTATGTAAAAGATTTTGCCACTATTACCACCGACACTTCTGGTAATACTAGTTTTATACAACAAAAAAACTTGGCACAGCAACAAATTGTAAGTTTTAATATTGGTGCCCCTACCCCTATAAAAAAATGGTGGAATGGTTATGTAAACTTTTGGTTTAACAAACAATTTTACGAGGGCTTTATAGGCAACAAAAAAATAAAAGAACAAGTACCAAGCTTTGGTGCTTACGTAGAGCAAAGTTTTAATTTAGGAAAAGATTACGCAGCAGAAATAAGTGGATGGTTTAATGGTCCAAGTGTGTGGGGAGGCACGTGGAAAACCAAATCTCAGGGTAGTGTAGATGTAGGCGTACAAAAACAATTTTTAAACAAAGCCGCTACCGTAAAAATAGCTGTTACCGATATTTTCTTTACTGCTCCATGGAAAGCCACAAGTGATTTTGGTGGCTTGTACATACGTGGTGGTGGCAATTGGGAGAGCCAAACATTTCGTGTATCGTTTAGCTATCGCTTTGGTAGTGCACAAATAAAAAGTGCTAGAGAAAGAAGAGCTGGCTCCGAAGCAGAAGCTAGAAGAATAAAAGGTGGTGGATAGTAAGTTTTGATTTATAAAAAGTAAATAACCCTTCGCAAATGCGAGGGGTTATTTATTCTTGGTGCTTTATCTGAGATATTTCGAAAAGATGCATTTTTTATATGGGGTAAATTGACATTAATTACCGCACAACTAAAAAAACTTTCAAAAGTTTACTGCATTGGCTAAACCATGCCTGCGCAAATCCAAGATAAGTAATGATCATTACAAGGAAGGATTAGCCTATAACTAAAAAGAATTTTTTGATTCTTTATTATTCAAACAACAAGCCATCATACTATATCTATATCATTGAATGCCATAGCTTTATTTTCAAATATTGTTACAAATTATGGAAATTACAAATTACCTTAAAAATGTATAAATGAAAATTCGGTTTTTAAAATTCCCACCACAAAGAAAAGTGTAACATCTACATATTTAAAATTTAGATTTGTGTAAAACCCTTTACATAAAAGGCACAAATAAAAACAAAAAAAAATGAAAGCATTATTGGTTGGAGCATCAGGAGCTACCGGAAAAGACTTATTGACATTACTTTTACAAGATAAAGAAATTACCAAAGTAGATGTTTTTGTAAGACGTACATTAGATATAAAAAACGAAAAGCTAACGGTTCATATTATAGACTTTGATAAGCCAGATCAATGGCACACATTAATACATGGTGATGTGTTATTTTCATGTTTAGGAACAACCCTTAAAGCAGCAGGTAGCAAAGATACCCAATGGAGAATAGATTATGAATATCAATATCAGTTTGCCAAAATTGCTAAGGAAAATCAGATGCATAGTTATGTATTGGTATCAGCAGCAAATGCATCATCTACCTCTTCTATATTTTACTCAAAAATGAAGGGTCAATTAGAGGTAGATGTAACATTGCTGAAATTTTCAAAGCTAATTATTTTCAACCCTCCTTTATTAGTTAGAGAAAAAACGGATAGAAAAATGGAAGTTTTGGGCGTTAAAGTCATTACTTTTTTTAACAAACTTGGCATGTTTCGTTCTCAAAAACCTATGCACACAATACAATTAGCACAAGCAATGATAAAAGCCATAAAAGTTTTAAAAGACGGAGTATATTCTATTAAAGGACAAAAGATTTTAAATTTTATATAAAGTAATTGTATGATTTTCTACATGGTAACTTGTAATGCCTTTCACCAGTAAACGATCAATTATGAGTAAGAAGGAGTGATTTTCTAAAACAGAAAAGTGTATAAAAGAAAATCTAAAAATAACAATAACGCATCGTAAGTACTTAGCTGAATGTGCATTAAATATCGCTTGAATCATCTTAATATTTAGCCACAAAAAATCTGAAGAAATATTTTAACTTTGGTAAAACAACTTTCTCTTTAAAGATATCTTTAAAACAAACAGCACACAAATATGAAACAAGCCATTCATTTTGTAATTTTTCTTTTTCTATTAATAAATTTAACGAGCTGTGACGGTCAAACGAAAATCAATAAATCAATAGAAAATAGTAGCAATACTAAAAGAATTGTTGGAGAAGGTTGTGATGGTTGTGAAATAATGTTTGTTGGAATTCCAAAAAATATTTCATCGGTTGACACAAGTGATGGGTGGAATGAAAAAGGGCAAAAACTTTTGATAACAGGTAGAGTATATAAAATGGATGCCAAAACAGTGGCACCAAACGTTATTATTTATTATTGGCAAACAGATAACAATGGATATTACACGCCTACACAAAATATGGATGAAAAAGCAAAACGACATGGGCATATAAGGGGTTGGGTAAAGACAAACGAACATGGAGAGTATTCAATTTATACAATCAAACCTGCTCCCTACCCCAAGGACAATATTCCCGCACATATTCATATATCCATAAAAGAACCAAACATAGAAAACGAGTATTACATTAATGATTTTGTTTTTGATGATGATATACTTTTAGTAGGGGAGAAAAGAAAAGCGCTTCAAAATCGGGGTGGGAGCGGTATTTTGAGGGTACTAATACACAATGATGTACAAATTGCAGAGCACAATATTATTTTGGGTCTCAATATCCCAAATTATCCAGAAACAAATAAAGTAGAAAAACGATCAGGCCTTGAAATTGGTGAAGACAATCCTTCTTTTATTCCTTACCATGCCTATGGCCCTGATAAGGGTACAAGAACCTGTCCTGTATGCAAGTATGGGCGGTTTCATGGTATTGTTTACTTTGTAGGTAATAACCCAAACTGGGACGATATAAAAAAATGGTTACAATTTTTAGAGCAAGAAAGCATAACACGTAATACATATTTAAAAGCATATTTTGTTTATGGAAATGAAAAAGACTTCAATAAAGATGTAAGGCAAAAAGAATTGGAAAAAATTGGTGTAGAACTTAATTTAAAAAATGTAGCCTTAACGTTTGTGCCGAACATGACAGACACAGAAAGTGAAGTGAACCTAAACAAGATAAACCCAATAGTTGAAAACACTTTTGTAATTTATAGACATAGAACCATTATAGAAAAGTTTATAGATTTAAAACCGACAGCAGAAAATTTTAATATCATTTCAAACACATTGGATAAAACAAAAGGTAAATATTTTAATTTAGATGAGCCAAAACACAATTAACTTAGAAGAGATGTTATAGTAAGATTGGGTATGCATGCTTTCTTCTTTACTATTTTCATAAGCCATTATTTAACCAATTGAGCAAATTTTTTAATTGGTTTATGATTATTCAGCTTAGCAAAATAAAAATTTTGTACCATTATAATTCGATCATTTTTTTTAAATTGATAACAGCAAAATTTATTTTACTAATGAAAGTAAGGTAAGGTACAATTTTGTAAATAGCGAAATACTGTGTAGGCTAATAAAAATAATGTTTCATGAAAACAGTAAATAAAAAAGAGTTATCAGCTAAAGACCAAGAAAAATTACTCAAACTTATAAAAGACCGTTTTATAAAAAATATACATCGTCACAAAGGTATTGTATGGGCAAAAGTTGAAGCAAAGCTAAAAGCGAGTAAGGAAAAAATATGGTCGCTCAATGAAATGGAAATTACTGGCGGTGACCCTGATGTAGTGGGATACGATAAAAAAACAGGCGAATATATTTTTTTTGATTGCGCAATAGAAAGCCCAAAAGGTAGAAGAAGTATTTGTTATGACCGCGAAGGACTTGAATCGAGAAAGGAATTTAAACCTGAAAAAAATGCTATTGATATGGCTTCATCAATGGGTATTGACATGTTAAGTGAAGAAGAATATAGACAACTATAAAAAGTTGGACATTTTGATACGAAAACATCGAGCTGGTTAAAAACGCCAGAAAATATTAGAAAACTAGGGGGTGCTATTTTTGCTGATTTTCGTTATGGAAATGTATTCGTATACCACAATGGTGCACAATCTTACTATGGCAGTAGAGGGTTTAGTGGCTCGCTGAGGGTATAAATATTTTACAAAATGGGTGTTTAAAACTATCTCCAAAAAAGAATCAATCTAAAAATTTATAACTGAGCAAAAAAAATATTGCGACAATGTGATGGTATTACTTATTAAAAAATTACATCTATTGAAGAATAATTATTTTGATAATAGGTTTAACACATAATATCAAAGCAGCTATTTTAAAATAAGTACTGTCCTAGTAAATATGGGTAAATATATTTCTATAAATATACCACAAGGCTGCAAGCAAGATTGGGATATGATGGAGCAACGCCCTGAAGGCAAGCATTGTGGCTCATGCAAAAAAACAGTAATTGATTTTACTTTAATGACCGATGTGCAATTGGCCAATTTCCTTAAAAATAATACGGCCAATGTTTGTGGTCGATTTTACAATGACCAATTAGATAAACAAATAGCCCTACCTAAAAGAGAGTTGCCTTGGTTGAAATATTTTTTTACGATTACATTACCTGCTTTTTTGTTTTCGCAAAAATCTTGGGGGCAGAAAATAAATAACAATATTGATACAGCTTTTTTAGAGAAAAAAAAATTGAATGAAGTTTTCACAACTACTCCTATTTCATCAAGAATATTAAAAGGAATTGTTGTAGATGTTAAAGGAAATCCAGTTTCTTTTGCAAGTGTTATGGTAGTAGGCACGCATTTAGGCACACAGGCTAATGACAAAGGAAACTTTCAAATAAAATTAAAAGATACTCAAAATATAATTACTATATCCGCTATTGGCTTTGGGAGTAAAATAGTAGACGTAAGAAAAAAAGAAATTCTTAGAATAACACTTTCGGAAAGCAAACAAGCTTATATGGGTATGTTTGTAACATATAAAGTAAAAAACAAAAATTTAAAGAAAAGTATCAAATATAAAAGCGATTTTAACTCAATTAATATTTTCCCAAATCCAATTTTCCAAAATTCAAAACTTAATATACCTTGGCAAAACAAAATTACTTCATCACAATTTGTTGAAATTTTTAATGCGCAAGGAAGTTCCTTTCAAAAAGAAACAATACAACCAGTAGCTCCAACGCATGATGCTTTTATTCTTTTAAAACAAATACCCACAGGTTTTTACATCATAAGAATAACTGATACAAAAACGAGATTACAATTGAGCAAGGAGTTTATCGTGCAATCGAGTAGGAAGTAAGGGATTATTTCCCTTACTGTCCTCTCACACCACCGTACGTGCCGTTCGGCATACGGCGGTTTGTTAGAATAA
>JAYSWO010000409.1:0-8594 GCA_043717975.1 Ferruginibacter sp.
CCCTCTATATGAGGTACGTATAAGCTGTCGCCTGCTTTCACTTTAAATTGCTGACCAGCTATTTTTACAATTGCTAACATATCTAGACCAAATTTTGGACTGCAAAAGTAAGGTTTTTTACTTTAATAAGACCAAGTATTTAAAGATTATTATCTTTTTGGCCAATTGATAACATTTGTAAACTGCAATAAGACTGATTTTCAAATATTTATACGAAAATAAACAGCCTTTGTTCAACTTTGGTCCCGCTTTTTGCCATTACGCTTTGGCAATCTAGCCATCTGCTTGGGTTACGCTCCAAGCTGCCTTTGCCAACAGGTAGGTAGGTCGTAAATTTTTAGCAGCGTACCATTACTCTATTATATAGCTCATGATTAGCTCATCAATATACCTGTTTTCACTTTTTAGATGTGTAAATTTTCTAAGTACACCTTCTTCCTCAAACCCACACTTTTTATACAGCGCAATAGCGTTTTTGTTTTGTACACCTGCGCTTAACTCAATTCTCTTTATATCGGTTTGTTTTGCTAACTCAATAATATCCTTCAGCATTTTTGTTCCAAATCCATTCCCAGCTAATGCTGGATCTATAGCAAAGCTACCTAAGTATGCCACATGTGCACTTCTGTAAGTTTGCGGTACTAGCTTAAACATGCCTACAGGCTTGTTGTTATTTTCAAAAATGTATAAAATATCTGCTGCTATTAATTTTTCAAAAATAGGTTTAAAACTTTCTACACTCATTTGCTCATATAATAAATGAGGGTTTACTTGCGGGTGCATAAATAGGTGAAAAATAAAATCGATGTCAGTATGGGTTGCTTTTCTATGCATGTTGTAAAATTACTTAGTAAATCACAAACCAATATCGTTAAGTTAATGCTGTGGGCATTTCAAGCAAAGCGGCAGAAAATTATGGGTATTAAACTTTGGCTTTACATATATCGTAATTATAATAGCTTTAAATTGTTTTATGTTTAAAAAATATTCATTCACCATTCTTGTGTTTTTATTTACGGCAGCTATATTTATTATTACTGCTTCGTGCAGTAAAAAAGTAGCTTATACCTATTTGACTGCCAATGATACTACTTCAGTAATTATTCCACCAGCAGCAGCAGGTACTAAAAGATTATTAGCACTTGGCGATAGTTATACCATTGGGCAAAGCGTAGGGGAGAACGACCGTTTTCCAAACCAAACCTTACACTTACTAAACGCTGCTGGAGCAAATGTGAAATACCCCGCAGAAATAATTGCACAAACGGGTTGGACAACGCAAAATTTATTAAATGCAATTGCAAGTGCAACCCCAAAACCTACTCCTCCTTATGATTTGGTTACACTACTTATTGGGGTAAACAACCAATACCAGAATTTAGATACTGCTCAATACCGAATACAATTTATACAGTGCTTAAACAAAGCAATAGAGTACAGCGGCAATAGAAAACAACGTGTATTTGTATTAAGCATTCCAGATTATGGCGCCACGCCATTTGGCTCAAGTAATGCCACACAAATTGGGCTGGAGATTGATAGATTTAATGCCATTAATAAGCAAGTGTGTTTGCAAATGGGTATAGATTATACAGACATAACGCCTTCTACACGCATGGCAGTGAATAACCCAAGCTTAGTTGCTAGCGATGGCTTGCATCCTTCAGGCTTGGAGTATGCCAAATGGGCGGCAATGCTTAAGGCAAAAATGTTGGCATTCGTGCAATAATAGTATCTATTAAAAAACCGCCAATAAAATACTGACGGTTTTCTTTACATCAAAAAAACTCAAAACCTATATCACTGTTCCTTTAAAAGCCAAAACTTTAGGGTCTTCATTTTGAATGGTAACCGTAATATTTTTATTAAAAATACCTTTTGCTGCGGCATTATATGTAGCGGTTATGATAGCTGATTTACCTGCTGCTATAGGAGTTTTTGGATAGTCTGCTACTGTGCATCCACATGATGCTTGTGCATTGGCTACAATAACCTCTGTATCGCTCGTGTTGGTAAATTCAAATTCAATGGTTACAGGTTTGTTTTGTGGTATATTACCAAGGTCCACCACATCTGTTTTCCATTTTATAGATGCGTATATGCCTTTGTGAGTCGCCGTATTGCCATTGCTGCAATCCACCGTTTTAAAAGACATAAAAGAAAGACCGATGATAAAAAACGAAAATAATTTTACTAAAGTCATAATAGTTGTTTTTAAATGTTGATAAAAATGATGATCTAAACTTGCAAGTTGTTAACGATGTAAAAATAATTTGTTAGTTTACAGACTGCTGTTAACGATTGTTGAACGATTGTTAACGATTGCCGAATGTTTGTTAATGAAAGTTAAATGGGCTGCATAATCCATATTATTTACATTAAAATTGCAATATAAAATATACACTGCTAATTAACAGCTAGAATTTTATGGACTTTAATGGTACTAATCTGCCTTTGCCGGCAGGCAGCTTTTCACGAGTAAGAAAATTTATTCGTTCATATTAGTGATATTAGTGGCTACAAAAAAAATGAGAATAAACAAACTAAATATTGCCCTGCTGCTTGGTTTTGTAGTTATTGTAGGTATTATGGTGCTACAATTTTTTCTATTGCGTCAGGCTGTGCAGTATGAAGAAAAAAAGTTTGCACAAAAAGTGCATGTAGCTTTTTTAGAAGTGGCTAGTAAATTAAATGTAGAAGGTAAAACCGCTTTGCCACAAACAAACCCGATAGAAAAAGTAAGCAAGGAATATTATATTGTAAATGTAAATAGCAAATTTGAAAAAGCTTCATTGGATTATTACCTCAAAAATGAGTTTGAGAAATTTGATATTGAAACCGATTTTGAATATGGTTATTATGATTGTACAAAAGAGTGTATGACCTATGGTGACTATGTTTCTATTGCCAATAAAAAAAATGCGAAGCATGTTGATTTTGGCTTAGCACACAACAATATGGCTTATTATTTTATAGTGCATTTTCCTCAACTAAATAAATACATTTATAAGCAATTAAATATTTGGATAATATTTTCATTGGTTATGTTGGTGGTGCTAGTATTATACGGATATTCTGCCTTTACCATTTTGCAGCAAAAAAAATACTCCGAGCTGCAAAAAGATTTTATCAACAACATGACGCACGAGTTTAAAACGCCCATTTCATCTATTTTAATTGCATCTAATTTTTTAGATAAGCAAGATGCTGTTTTGCAAGATGAAAAATTGAAAAAATATACAGAACTCATCACCCAACAAGCATTTAAGCTAAATGGGCACGTAGAAAAGATATTGCACTTAGCAAAATCCGACAGTAAGCCATTGGTATTGCAAAAAACTTCTATAAATATGGTAGTAGTTATACAGTCTGTGGTAGAAAATATTTTGTTGAAATACCCTACTGCAAAAATTAGTTTACATGCTACAAATGAATATTTGATAGAAGCAGATGAATTTCATTTTTCTAATCTTGTCTATAATTTATTGGACAATGCTGTAAAGTATGCCATAGAAGTGCCTCAAATTTTAATAAGTGTAAAAGCATTAAACAAAAACATTCAACTTAGTTTTAAAGACAATGGCATGGGTATACCTGCAAAAGATTTGCAAAATGTATTTGAGAAATTTTATAGAGTGAAGCATGCCAAAAGCAATGAAGTAAATGGTTTTGGCCTTGGGCTATTTTATGTAAACAGAATTTGTAAAGAACATAAATGGTCATTATCTTTAAAAAGTGTAGAGCAAAAGGGCACAGAAGTAAACATTTTAATACCAACACATGACTAAGCAATACAAAATTTTATATGTGGAAGATGATGAAACCTTGGCTTATCTTACCAAAGATAGTTTGGAGATGAAGCACTATGAAGTGGTACATTTTGATAATGGAGAAGCGGCTTTAGAAAATTTTGCCAATCAAGCGTATGATATTTGTATACTCGATATAATGGTGCCCAAAAAAGATGGCTTTGAAATAGCGAAGGAAATACGCAAACAAAACAATGAAATACCCATCATTTTTCTTTCTGCAAAAACGTTAAAGGAAGATAGGATTATGGGATTAAAGCTTGGTGCAGATGATTATCTTGTAAAACCTTTTAGTATTGAAGAACTCATATTGAAACTAGATATTTTTTTGCAACGAAGTAAAAAGAATATAACAGAGCGTACAATATACACTGTAGGTAGTTATCAGTTTGATAGTATTAACTACGAAGTATTATTGGGCAATGAAAAAACCACCCTTACCCTTAGAGAAGCAGATCTGCTAAAATTATTTATACAAAACCCTAACAAAGTTTTAAAAAGAGAAGAAATACTTAAATCGCTATGGGGTACAGATGATTATTTTATGGGAAGAAGTTTGGATGTATTTATTTCTCGCCTTAGAAAAATACTGGCTAAAGATGCAAATATTGTTATCGAAAACTTGCATGGTATTGGCTTTCGGTTTGGAGTGCGCAATTAGGGTTACACATTTTTGAATTGCTTTTACACTGTTTTTTAATTTTTATGTAATTTTATGTATTATGTTAACCCCATAAATATATTAAAATGACAGGAAGTATCATGTTGGTGTCTCTACTATTTATGCTATTAGGTATGATGGCACAATACAAATTGAAAAGTAAATTTAAAGAATATAGTTTGGTGCCTACTTCTAGTGGATTAAGCGGAAAAGAAATAGCCGAAAAAATGCTAAGAGATAGTGGTATCTACGATGTGCAGGTAGTATCTGTTGCTGGTTTTTTAAGCGACCATTATGACCCAACTAAAAAAACGGTGAATCTTAGTCCTGATGTGTTTGAAGGAAGATCAGTATCTGCCGCTGGCGTAGCTGCACATGAGTGTGGGCATGCAGTGCAGCATGCCACTGCATATAGTATGCTAACACTGAGAAGTAAACTTGTACCTGCTGTAAAAATAAGTAGTACACTTTCTCAATGGGTAATAATGGCAGGCCTAGGTATGATGGGCTTTGGTGGTGGTAATCCGAAAATTTTGTTAGTAGGTATTTTCTTATTTGCTGCTTCTACGTTGTTTTCTGTGGTTACATTACCAGTGGAGTTTGATGCTAGCAAACGTGCATTAGTATGGCTAAACAATGCACACATTACTAAATCTGATGAGCATGCTAAAGCAAAAGACGCTTTAAATTGGGCAGCCATGACTTATGTAGTAGCAGCATTGGCTTCTATAGCCATGTTGGTACAGTATATTTTGATGTATACTTCTAGGAGGAATTAATACGGGCTAATTTGTGTAGAAAAATAAAGCTGATAAAAGTACATGACTTATACTTTTATCAGCTTTTTAAATAAGATCATACGACCATTTAAGTCTTTCTTTTTATTGTTTACCTGTACAGGTTTTATCATGTGGTATTCGCTAAAGCGGGGAATATAATCGTAGTTAATAATATTACCTTCTAGATCTTTCGCTTTTTGTTTTTGATATACAACTCTTTTCTCGTTCCAGTCGTACATGCGAACCTCATAAAGTTTTGATGATTTATCAGCAATAAAAATAACACGATACCATGTACCTTCTGTAAGAGGAAGAATGATGGGTTTTTCATACTGGCTTTTCATTTCTAAGGTAGTTTCTCTAACTATTACAAAACCTTGCTGCACAAATAAACTTTTCAAACTATCATCCTGCCTTGTCATTTCATCATCATCAAATACTATTGGGCGAATAAATATGGGTTGTGCAGATGCACAGAAAGACGTAGTAATGACAAGCATCACTATTAATGTTTTTAAATTCATTTGTAGGGGTGTTAGGGAACACCAAGATATTTGAATTTATTGCAATAGAAAAACTTCTACAATATTTATTTTAGAGTAATATATAAATATGTTTTACAATAAACCATTGTAAATTTTATGAATTTTTATTCTTAAGTTTTTTTGGAGCCAGTTCATCATATGCAGCCCTTATTGCATCTACAAACATTGCTTTAGGTATTGTTTTATGCTCAATAAATGTCTAAACTTGTTTACCCCATTTGTTTGCTGCAGCAACAATATTTCAAGATTTTATCTCTCTTCAATTATAAATTAACTCAAATACTTTATCAGTAAAATTACCACACCATAAATAACGGTAGTAATAAATAACCCTTTGCCTGTTTGGTCTTTACGCTTGTTAATGTACAATGTAAACAACACAGCATTCATCATTAAAGAAATCGTAAGCCCGGCAGTAAGCAAGCCATGCCCCGGTTGCGTATATAATAATTGAAACACTTCTTTGAAACTTAGCATCCCAAATTTTCGATATTTAAGCAATAATAAACCTACAAGGGGCCCCAGAATGCCAATTACACAGCCGTATATTAAATTATCTTTCTTAAACATTATTTAAAAAGTTTGCTTTTTTCTAGCTGTGCTTTTAGTTTATAATTGGTAAGGTCAAATTGCACTGGTACTACGCTCACATAATTGTGTTTTAATGCCCACACATCGGTATCTTTCGATTTGTCAAAATTTTTAAATACACCTGTAAGCCAATAATACTTTTTCTTATGTGGGTCTATGCGTTCCATAAAATCTTCTTCATATTTTGCATAAGCTTGTTTGCATAGTTTTATACCTTTAATATCTTTCATGCTACCGCCAGGTATATTTACATTAAGTAAAAAATGTTTTTCTTGTTTTTTACTCATTACATCTTTTACAATCTTTGCTACTATTTGTTTAGCGGCACTTAAGTCTGTATCATAACTATAATCCATCATAGAAAAACCAATGCTTGGAATACCTTCTATACTTGCTTCCATAGCGGCAGACATAGTGCCACTATACAATACATTGATAGAATGATTGGCACCATGATTGATACCACTCAAGCAAATATCTGGTTTGCGGTGTAGTACTTTATCTACCGCTAATTTTACACAATCCACGGGTGTGCCGGTTGTTTGCCAACTTTCTATGTCGCCAAACAAATCCATTTTGCGCATACGCAAAGGCGAACCAATGGTAATGGCATGCCCCATACCGCTCTGAGGTTTATCAGGTGCCACTACCACTACTCTGCCAAAATCTTTTACTGCATCTACCAATGCACGAATACCCGGAGATGTTATGTCATCATCGTTTGTAATGAGTATAATGGGTTGGTCTTTTATTGCTTTCTTAACCATATATTATTTTCTATTTTTTCTTGCAGCAATAAAGCTGCCTATAAATGCCACAAGTGCTAATGCATTACTCACAATACAAGCAAGGAATAAGTATTTTTTAGCACCCCAATCTTCTATCTTTAAAAAACGCATCGTGCAGATAATAAGAAGTAAAAATGTAAGAACTACTACTATATGTGCTATTATTTTATTTTGTGTAGCCACACCTTTTTGCAATACTAAAAATATAAACCCAAATGCAGCGGGGATTAATGCTGTAACAGCTCGAGTGCCTTCAGGTGTTAAGATCATAAAATATCCGTATAAGCCAGCGACTAATAATACAATGGCATTTAAAATATTTGCTTGCGATGCTTTCATTTTTTTTATTTTTATTATACAAAGATAATTGTAAAATGGGATGCAATTAAATAGAATATTTTATATTTTTTTATAATTTCTATAGTCAAAAAAACGTACACCAAATAATTTTTCGGTTATGTTTTTAAAATGCTCTTTAAACGTTATTTTATTGTTTTTTTCATCATAATTAAATACCCAATCCACTTTTGCAATGCGCTCCTGCATTACTGTTGGATGTGTATGTGTGAATTTTTTTAATGCATTTACCAGCTGGTGTGTGTAGTTATCAGGCACCGTTATATTATCTTCATCGTATGCTTCGTTGTTATAAATTTTAACCTTATAATCTTGTTTTGCTTTTATGATGTAAGGACTTTGCACCCAGCCATAATGGTGTATGTAAGCGCTTAAAGATTTTACTCGTAGTTTTTTATTATCGCCTTTTCTAAAGCCTTGTGCATCTTTATAAGAGTAAAAAGAGGTATTGTTTTTTATCACCCTTACTTCATGCCTATACCAATGTGCTTGTATGCCTACATAATCGTAAGAGCCAAAAAAATGTCTGTATTTAAACAATAGCCCATCTACTTTTTTATCGTCTTTCCATTTGTGCATGGCTGCTTTTACTTCGGCATGTCCATCTTCGTGCATTACCTCATCTCCTTGTATGTATATGCACCAGTCTGCATCTAAAGGGATGCCTGCAAAGGCTTTGTCAGTTTCAGATGCCAACAACTTGCCATTTTCTTTTAAACTAAAATCCCAAAGGGTATCTATAATTTTTACCTTATCGTCTATACTTGCTACAAGTTCTCTTGTGCCATCTTCAGATGCGCCAACTGCTACAATTACTTCATCGCACAATGGTAAGATAGATTTTATGGCTTCTACAATGGGGTATTGCATTTTTACTGCATCTTTAATAAAGGAAAATCCTACTACTTTCATGTATGCTATTATTTTTACTTGTGTTTTACTTAAAATTAAATGTAATTGTTAAAATAAAATTATTATTGTCCGAGATAAAAAAATAAAGGGTGGATTTTCCACCCTTTTATATTATACTTGATTTACGAGAAAAAGGATAATATGGACAAATC
>JAYSWO010000410.1:0-3425 GCA_043717975.1 Ferruginibacter sp.
TTTGAGTTATTTCGGATACATTTTTGTAATTGGTTTCTTCAAAATGATGCTGCCATTGATTTTCAGCTACGCATATAAAAAAATCTCCTTCCTGTTTTATCCTAATAAAAATATTTTCTTCAAAATGTTTTTTGTATTTGCCAGAAAGATGCAGTGTGATGCTAATAAAATTTCCCCACCAAAACATAGTACGAATAGCAAAAATATTTTCTTTTTGAAACACGGCAGGATAATCTAAAATAACATAAGGGAAACTATTGTAATTTTCGCCTTTTGTTATTTTTGGAATGGAAGACGATAGTTTATCGATATGCGTAATTGTATTACAAAAACTTTCATTTATGGTGGGGATTAAACTGTTAAATAATGCTGCTGCAGTTTCTATAACTGCACGTTTCGTTAAAATAATATTCTTATCGACCGCCATAGCAAGTTGGCCATCAGAAAGTGTTACTTTTGTAGTGTCGCTCATAGCGAAAAGATAATAATTAATATGTAAAGCGAAAGCTATTTTATAATGATAAAAAAATTAGACAAACTTATTCTTAAATCTTTTTTCGGCCCGTTTGTCGTTACCTTTTTTATTGCTCTCTTTGTATTAATCATGCAAACCCTTTGGAAATATATTGATGACCTAGTGGGCAAAGGATTGGATTTTTTAACCATTATTCAATTTGTATGGTACGCAAGTGCTACTTTACTTACCCTAGCAATGCCCATTGCCATCCTTATTTCCACCATTATGACATTTGGCAACCTTGGCGAAAGTTTTGAGTTGGTGGCCATAAAATCTTCGGGGGTTTCTTTGCTTCGTTTTATGCGACCGCTTATGTGGTTTACTGTGCTACTCTGTATTGTTACTTTTTTGTTTGCCAACTATGTTATACCCTATTCTCAACTAAAATTTGTAACACTCTATAAAGATATTCTGGTAAAAAAACCTTCGTTAGACTTAAAGCAAGGGCAATTTTATACTGGTATAGAAAAATATGCTATTCGAGTAGGCAAAAAAGATGCTGATGGCAAGCAAATTGAAAAAGTACTTATTTACGACCAAACAAATCAACTGCAAGAAAATACCATCGTTTCACAATCTGGCAAAATGGATGTAACACCAGATAACAACTATCTGGCATTTGATTTGAAAAATGGCACTCGTTATCAAGAAAGAGGCGTAGCTGGAGATAGTGCTACTGAATACATTAAATTAGAATTTAAGACATTCAAAAAACTATTTGATCTAAGTGCATTTCAGCAAAGAAAAGGCGATGAAGATGTTTTTAAAAACAGTCCGAAAATGCTTACTGCTAAACAGATTAATAAAAATTTAGATTCTCTTACAAAAACAAATGACAGTTTGAATGCAATGATTGTAATGAACATAAATACTTCATTGCCCTACCTCAACGATACTTCATCAAAATGGAAAACGGTTGCTAACATTGCGTATAATAAAAAAGACAGTATTTATCCAGATAGTGTTACCGCTATTTTATACGATAGAGCTATATCCAAAGCTAGTGAAATAAAAAACACATTGGCTTTTAGTACCAATGATGCAACTAATAGACGAGAAAATATTCTAACCCACAAACTAGAATGGCAACGTAAATTTTCTTTTTCGTTGGCTTGCATGGTATTGTTTTTTATCGGCGCTCCGCTAGGTTCTATTATTCGAAAAGGTGGGTTGGGTATGCCGTTGATCGTAGCCATTTGTTTCTTTCTAATATTTCATTTACTAAATATGTTTGGAGAAAAATTTGTAAAAACAGAAGCACTGCCTCCTTTTTGGGGTATGTGGTTAGCCGTAATTTGTCTTACACCGGTAGGTATATTTTTTACATACAAAGCCATGCACGACTCTCAATTGTTTAATAAAGAATTTTATTATCGTGTAGGCAGAAAAATTAAGACTTGGATACCTCCAAAAAAATAATTAAAAATAATCTTTAATACTTTACCATGCAAAATGATAACAATAGCAGAAGAACATTCATAAAAAATACTGCTAAGGCAACTGCAATGGTAGCCATTGGCACAACAGCGGCAAGCAGCATTTTAGCATCTTGTGCTGCTCCAAAAGCAGCCATTACAAATACTAGTTATAAGACAGGATTTGACCAACAACCATTGCCATATGCATACGATGCGCTAGAAAATATGATTGATGCAAAAACAATGGAAATACATTACAGTAAACATGCCGCGGGCTACAGTAAAGCTGTAAAAGAAGCAGCCACCTCAGAAGGGGTGGATATGACAAAACCATTGGAAGATGTATTAGCCAACATATCTAAATACTCTACAAAAATGAGAAACAATGCTGGGGGGCATTACAACCACGAGTTATTTTGGAAATGTATGCAACCAATGCAATTAGGCAATAAGGCAGTTGGCAGTTTGCAAGTAGCCATTGATAAAGCATTTGGTTCTTTTGCAGATTTTAAAACAAAATTTGCAGATACTGCTAAATCCCGATTTGGGAGTGGTTGGGCTTGGTTATATATTGATTCAAATAAAAAAATACAAATTGGAAGCACGCCAAATCAAGACAATCCTTTGATGAACATTAGTGACATTAAAGGATTTCCATTGCTTGGATTAGATGTGTGGGAACATGCCTATTATTTAAAATACCAAAATAAACGGGCAGATTATATTGAAAATTGGTGGAATGTTGTAAATTGGACTTACGTACAACAAAGAATGGAAACTATATAATTTTTCAGAATCTTTTAACTGATAATGCCAAAAGGGTAGATGTATTTTACGCTGTGAATTTAGGTGGAAATCATTTATAAAAAAATTAAGTAGATGAAAATTAGTAGTACATACAAAATTTTATTTTCCTCCATTTTTATCGTTTTATTTTTTGTTTTTAATTTAATATTGGCTTATCAAACCATTACCAAGGTATCATCCAATCCAAATAACATTTCTCTTCAATTAGGTGTTAGTGGACTATTGTTTTTTTTAGCCTTCATTACATTAATTCAGTACTTTTTTTTAAAGAACCTACTTACTATTATTATGTACTTTACTTATTATTATATTTATGTTATTACACATTAATATTTTCTTATTATACTAATTTAGGCAATGAGTTTATGCCCTATTTTACCCAAATACGGCCAGCATTATCCTTATTGGTTTTAGTATCTTCTTATGGTATTTATACATTATTTGCTATAGCTTTCTTAAGTTTAAAAACAAAAGATAAGATTTTATATAAATGGCTAAAGCGTTTGTCATTTATTTATTTGGCAATGTTCGGCATTATACTTTTTTCCTTTGTGTTTTTTTCTCCAACTAGTGTTTTCAGCGATACCTTGCGCACCATCATGATATCATGCTGTATTCCTCTAGGCATTGTTGGCATTGTATTAATTTACAGCAGAGCAAAAAATATTTTTGGCTATATTCTT
>JAYSWO010000042.1:0-2415 GCA_043717975.1 Ferruginibacter sp.
GTTTTGCGTACAAAAAAGTATTTTATGTTTACCCATTTATCTAAGTATGGATTATGATGTTGCTCATGTGGCAATAGAATATTACAACCTACACTTTTACCACCCACATCTTTTGCGCCTCTGTTGGCTGCTTCCATAATACCTGGGCCGCCACCAGTCATAATCGTAAAACCAAGTTTGGCTATTTCGCCAGCTATTTTTACGGTGTCTTTATAATATGGGTGATCTTCTTTAAACCTTGCTGAGCCAAAGATGGTTACACATGGCCCTACAAAATGCAGTGTACGAAAGCCTTTTATAAATTCCATCAATACACTAAAGGCAAATTTAAAATCTCTCCAACGGTTTTGTGGTCCTTCTAAAAATTTAATTTCTGACTTATTCATAGCGGCTAGTTTATTAAAAAGTGAAAGTTACAGCAATTAAATAAACATAAAAAATGCACCCGAAATAAATCGGATGCATTTTATTTGTTTACCCCCAAGTAAAAAATTATTGTTTTATAAACGAGAACGTTTTTGTTTCCGTTTTGTAATTCACTTTTAAAATATAATTGCCTTTTGCCAAAGTAGAAACTGGTAAGCTATATACTTGTTCATCTGAATTAACAGCCTTACGAAGTATCAATGCACCTTTGCTATCATACACTTCTACACTACTTATAAATATTGTAGTAGGTTCTACAATATTTAATACATCCAACACAGGGTTTGGTGCAATAATGGTTTGCTTTATATCATTTCTATTGAGCACTTTTACAATTACAGAATATGTAAAACTACCATCTATATCTATTTGTTTTATTCTGTAATAATTAAAACCAACTACAGGTTTTAGGTGTGTAAAATTATAATTAGATACTGTACTACTATTACCAGCAGCCGCTACCTCTCCTAGTTTTACAAAGCTTGTACCATCTGCACTATGCTCTATTTCAAACTTACTGGTATTTATTTCTTGAGATGTGGCCCAACTTACCAACGTTGTATTGCTTACCAATTGTGCTTTTACAAATTGCCATGTAAGTGGCACCACTACCCCTGTAGTTGTAAATGGTACTACATTATCAATACTCCATGGGTTTTGCTTGCTTCGTATGTGTATGTAATGTACACCAGCAGGAAAACCGCCTGGGAAATTGATGACAACATTGGTTAATTGCTCATTTGTACTAACACCACTTACGGTAATAGGCGTACCCAATCCATAGCCAGGGTCATTGTCTAAAAAGTACTCCATGTTGGCTATAGGTGGTGCAGCAGCAGCGGCATTAGGATACCTAAAAATTTGATCCATAGCAAAACTACCAAGGTTTACAATGCTCGGCTTGTTGTTTACATCAAATACTCTTGCGTATAAATAATGCACGCCAGGTATTACACCAGTTAAATCAATATTCGTACCTGCTGTTACATTATTTGCACCTACTGCAAAACTCAATGGCTGTATATTTACATTGGTTACACTATCAATATAAAATTCGTAGCGATTAATATTAACGGCAGCAGGTGGTGCATTTTGGTAAAGGTTATTGCCTTCCATATAAAAATTGCCAATGTTCATTATCGATGGTTTGCCAGTAACATCTGTAACTTTTGCATACAATTGATGTACACCAGAGTTCACACCCGTTAAGCTTATGGCTGGTGGTGCTGCTATATTGTTACTGGTTGCCGCAAAAGAATTCACTTGCTCATTTACATTACTTACACTATCAATATAAAAAGAATATTTATTTATATTGGTTGCGACAGCTGGTGCATTTTGATACAAATTGTCTCCAGTCATATAAAAATTACCAACTGCAAATATTGATGGTTTACCATTAACATCCGTAACTTTTGCATACAATTGATGCACACCAGAAGCTACACCCGCAAGGCTTATGGGAGAAGGTGCAGTCGTATTATTATTGATAGCTGCAAATGATTGAGCCTGTTCGTTTACATTACTTACACTATCAATATAAAAAGAATACTTATTTATATTGTTAGCCGATGGCGGTGCATTTTGATATAAATTATCGCCTTCCATATAAAAATTACCAATGTTGAATATAGATGGCTTGCCATTAATGTCTGTTACTTTTACATACAATTGATGCACGCCAGTGCTCACACCCGCTAGGCTAATAGCTGATGGCGCAACAGTATTATTGTTGGTAGCAGTAAATGGTTTTAATTGTTCGTTTACATTACTAACACTATCAATATACAAAGCATACTGATTAATATTTACTGCTGCCGCTGGAGCATCCGGGTATGGGCCTTGTGTAGGCAGTTGCGCACACACAGAGCCGAAAATACTCGATGCTATAATGGTTATGAATATTTTTTTCATCTCATGTTGTTTTAAAGGATGAAAAAAATTAATTATTGCTACTACTACTTATTCCTATTGTCATTGTAGCTGCAC